>JACCZA010000203.1 GCA_013696185.1 Actinomycetota bacterium | reverse complement strand
TCGAGGATCTGTGCCTGGATCGTCACGTCGAGTGCGGTCGTCGGCTCGTCGGCGATCAGGAGCTTCGGCTCGCAGGCGAGCGCCATCGCGATCATCGCCCGCTGGCGCATCCCCCCGGAGAACTGGTGCGGGTAGTCCTTGAGGCGGAGCTTCGCGCTCGGGATGCCCACCTGGTCGAGCAGCTCCGCAGTCCGCTTGTTCGCAGCTGCCTTCTCCATGCCGAAGTGCGTCTCGAGCGCCTCGCGGATCTGCCGTCCCACAGTCAGCACGGGATTGAGGCTCGACATCGGATCCTGGAAGATCATCGCGATCTCGCGGCCCCGGATCGTGCGCAGCTCGGCATCGGAGAGCTGCAACAGGTCGCGGCCCTGGAACGTTGCGCGCCCGCCGACGACCCGACCGGCACGCGCGAGGATGCCGAGGAGGGCGAGCGAGGTCACGCTCTTGCCGCAGCCCGACTCGCCCACGATCCCGAGCGTCTCCCCCGGCGCGATATCGAACGAGATCCCGTTGACCGCGTGCACGGTGCCGCGTGCGGTCCAGAACTCCACCCTCAGATCCTCGACCTGGAGCAGCGGCTCGCTCCTGCGTGGGGGAATCATCGGGGAGAGCTTACGGCGACGGATGGGGTAGCTGGCCGAGGCAGGCCGCCGAGTGCTCGGCCCATGTCGCTCTAGCGTCCGCGCAGCTTGGGATCGAGCGCCTCGCGCAGCCCGTCGCCGATCAGGTTGAAGCCGAGCACCGAGAGGACGATCGCGACACCGGGCGCGATCGCGAGATGCGGGCCGGTCTGGAAGTAGCGGTTGACGTCGGCGAGCATCGTGCCCCATTCGGGCGTGGAGGGATCCTGCGGGCCGAGCCCAAGGAAGCCCAGTCCAGCCACGTCGATGATGGCGGTCGCGAGCGCGAGCGTGCCCTGCACGATCACGGGTGAGATCGCGTTCGGCAGGATGTGCGCCGCGAGGATCGTGCGTCGCGGAACGCCGACCGAGCGTGCGGCGAGCACGAAGTCGTTCTCCCGCTGCGCGAGCACCGAGCCACGCAGGAGGCGGGCGAAGATCGGAATCTGCGTGACCCCGACCGCGACCATGATCTCGAAGAGGCCCGGCCCGAGCAGCGCGACGATCCCGATCGCCATCAGGAACCCCGGGATCGAGAGCATCACGTCCATCGCGCGCATGATCAGCGAGTCGACGAAACCCCCGAGGTATCCGGCAACCGCACCGAGGAGAAGGCCGATCGACAGGCCGACAGCGACCGAGACGATGCCGACGAGCAGCGAGAAGCGGGCGCCGTAGAGAATTCTCGAGAGCTCGTCGCGCGCAAGCCCGTCGAGGCCGAGCAGGTGACTCGTGGAGGGGCCGTCGAAGGCGTTCGAGAGGCCGAGCTGCTCGCGCGGATCGTAGGGGGCGAGCACGGGCGCGAGCAGGGCGACGAGCACGAACAGGCCCACGAGGACGAAGCCGACGATCGCACCCGGGTTGCCTCGCAGCCGCCGCCAGGCGTCGCGCCAGAGCCCGCTCGGCGCCTCGAGCTCAACCGCGCGGGCCTCGAGCTCCGCGACGCTCATCTGAGCGCCTCGCCGACGACGGCAGTCGACGGATGCGCCGTGTCCTTCACGACAACCGGATTCGAGGGTTCAGCACAGCGTACGAGAGGTCGACGAGCAGGTTCACGAGCACGAATACGAGCGCGAGAAAGAGGATGCCGCCCTGCAGCACGGGGAAGTTTCGATCCTGGATCGCATCGACGAGCCAGCTCCCCATCCCCGGCCAGGCGAAGACCTTCTCGGTGAGGACGGCGCCCGAGAGCAGCAGCCCGACCTGCAGGCCGATGATCGTCGTCACCGGCAGCATCGCGTTTCGCAGCACGTGGCGGCGGTCGACGATTCCGGGTGCGAGCCCCTTGGCCCGCGCCGTCCGGACGTAGTCCTCGTTCTGGATGTCGAGGACCGCCGCACGGGTGATCCGCGCGATGATCGCAAGAGGGATCGAGCCGAGCGCGATAGCCGGCAGCACCAGATGCTTGAGCGTGTCCCAGAGCGCCTCGATGTTGGCCGACAGGATGGCGTCGAGGACGTAGAAGTTCGTCGGATGCTCGACGTCGATCAGCACCGAGAGCCGCCCCACGGTTGGCAGTAAGCCGAGCTCGACCGCGAAGAAGTACTTGAGCAGGATGGCGAGGAAGAAGATCGGCACGGAGACGCCGAGGAGCGATGCGACGAGGCTCGCGTGGTCGATGGCGGTGCCGTAGCGCTTCGCCGCGATGAAGCCGAGCGGAATGCCCAGAAGGACCGAGAAGAGCATGGCCGCAGCTGCCAGCTCGACCGTTGCCGGAAAGCGCTGGCCGAGCTCCTCGATGACCGGCCGTCGCGTCGTGGTGCTGTCCCCGAAGTCGAACTGCGCCGACTTCTTGACGAAGCGCCAGTACTGGACGGGGATCGGCTTGTCCAATCCGTACTGGTGCTCGATCTGCGCCACCGCCTCGGGCGTGGAGCGCTCGCCGAGGAGGGCCTGCGCCGGCCCGCCCGGCAGAGCTCTGATCCAGAGGAAGACGAGGATCGAGAGCCCGATCAGGATCGGGACGAGGAGCAGCAGCCGGCGGACGACGAAGCGAAGCATCTAGCCCTCACTCGTCCGCCGGCTGCCCGTGCTCAGCCCCCTATCCCTCTTCGCCGTCGCCGCCCAGCGTCACGGTCGCGAACGACTCGAGCGAGACGGGGCTCGGCTCGTAGCCCTGCACGTCCGCCTGGAAGGCGAGCGCAGGCTTCGTGTGCACGTAGGGAACGCCCGGCAGGAAGTCCATGATCAGCTTGTTGGCTTCCTGGTAGAGGCCCTCACGTGCGTCGAGATCGGTCTCCGCCTCGGCCTCGTTCAGCTTGTCGAAGATCTCCTTGTTGTCGAAGCCCCAGGCCTTCTGCGGCGTCTGGAAGAACGTGCCGACGAAGTTGTCCGGGTCACCGAAGTCCCCGGTCCACCCGAGCAGGTAGACCTGCGCCTTCCCCTCGTCGACCGCGCCCAGGTAATCCGGGCTCCAGGGAGCCGTCTTCGGGACGATCTGGAAGCCGGCCTCCTTGAGGCTCGCGGAGAAAGCCTCGAAGTTTCGCTTGGGATCGGGCATGTACGGCCGCGACACGTCGCTCGGGTACCAGAACTCGATCTTCACGGGCGGGGTCAGGCCCGCCTCGCGCAGCAGCTCCTTCGACTTCTCCGGATCGAACTCGTACTCCGTCACGTCGTCGGCGTAGCCGGTCACCTCCGGCGGCATGAACTCCTTCGCCACCTCGCCGCGGCCGCCGTAGAACTCGTCGACCACTTCCTTGCGGTTGAGCCCGTAGGCGATCGCCTGGCGCACCTTGATGTCGTCGAGCGGCTTCATCTTCTGGTTGAAGCCGACGTAGCCCACGTTGAAGGCCGGGCGATCGAGGACCTGCAGCTTGTCGTCGCCCTCGATCGTCTTCACGTCCTGGGGCTCGACGAGGTCGTAGCCCTGGATCTCGCCCGACTGCAACGCCTGCAGCCGCGCGGCGTTGTCGTCGATCGGCCGGAAGATGACCTTCTCGAGCGTGGCCTTGTCGCCCCAGTAGTCGTCGTTGCGGGCGATGGTGAGACGATCGCCGCGTGTCCACGACTCGAACTTGAACGGGCCCGTCCCGACCGGATGCTCCGTGCCGAAGCTGCCCGTCGGCTGGAAGATGCCCTCCTCGTCGACCTTGCCCTCGTCGGCGCCGAACTCCTCGAGTGCCTTCGGGCTCGCGATCGCGAACGCCGTGAGCGAGAGCGCGCCGAGAATCGAGGACGAGGGCTTCGTCAGGTTGAGCACGGCCGTGTTCTCGTCCGTCGCCTCGCAGCTCTTGTAGAAGCTGTCCTCCGGGCTCCCCTCCTCCGGTGTCTTGAAGCCACCGAAGACGGTCTGCCAGTAGTACGAGGCGCTCGAGTTCTGGAAGGACCCCTTGAAGTTGTACCAACGGTCGAAGTTCGTGCAGACAGCCTCGGCGTTGAACGGCTCGCCGTCGTGGAACTTCACGCCCTCACGCAGCTTGAAGGTGTACTGCAGCCCGTCGTCGCTGATCTCCCAGCTCTCCGCGAGCGCAGGCTCGAGCTCGGTCGTGCCGGGCTTGAGCGAGATGAGGGTCTCGAAGATCTGATCGATCACGCGCAGCGACTCGCCGTCCGAGACGAGCGAGCCGTCCAGGACGACCGGATCGGCGGACGTGCCGAACACGAGCGTCCCGCCGCCCTTCGCCTCACCGCCGCCGCTGCCCCCGTCGTCGTCTCCGCCGCAACCTGCCGCCGCAAGTGCGAGCACGAGCGTCCCGAGCACCGCCACCAACCTCAACCGCTGCCGACCCACGCTGTCTCCTTTCATAGGCAAGAGAGCGAGTATTCAAGAGTCACACGCCAACCACAAGCCGCGGCGCGTTAAGCAGCGATTGTCAAGGAACGAGCGGGGGACTTCAGATTCCTGAGATCCCCCGCTCGAACACCGTGTCGCTCCGGAAGCTAGGCCGCCAGTGAAGCGAGGTCGCGCAGTGCAGCGAGCCGTGCCAGCGCCTGACCTTCGAGCTGACGCACGCGCTCGCGCGTGAGGTCGAGCTCGTGACCGATCGCCTCGAGCGTCCATGGGTCGCCCTCGAAGCCGAAGCGCAGCTCGAGGATCCGCCGCTCACGCTCGGGCAGCGCGTCGAGCGCGCGTCGCACGCCCTGGCGCCGGAGCGACTCCTCCGCCTCGTCGAACGGATCGGCCGCCTCGCGGTCCGCGAAGAGGTCGCCGAGCTCACCTTCGTCGTCCGCACCCACCGTCTGGTTGAGCGAGACCGACGCCTGGGCGGCGCCGAGCGCCTCGTCGACGTGCTGGAGCGGCAGGCCCGTCGCCTCGGCGAGCTCCTGCTTCGTCGCCTCTCGGCCGAGCTCCACCTCCAGCCGCCTCGCCGCACGCGACAGCTTCTGCTGGCGCTCGACGACGTGCACCGGGACACGGATCGTCCGCGCGTGATTCGCGACGGCGCGCTGCACCGACTGGCGGATCCACCAGGTCGCGTACGTCGAGAACTTGTAGCCCCGCCGCCAGTCGAACTTCTCGACCGCGCGGTTGAGACCGAGCGTCCCCTCCTGGATCAGGTCCAGGAACGGCACGCCGAGCCCCCGGTAGCCCTTTGCGATCGAGACGACCAGGCGCAGGTTCGACTCGATCATGCGTCGCTTCGCAGTCGGGTCGCCGCGCTCGATCGCCTTCGCGAGATAGACCTCCTCGGCCGCGGTCAGCAGCTTGTGCTTGCCGACGTCGGCCAGGAAGAGCTGCAGGCTGTCGGCCGAGCCGGTCAGCGCGGCCGTCTCGGCCACCGGCGTCGGCTCCACGACCTTCTCCTCGGCAGCAGCGGCAGGCGCAGCCTCGCGTACCTCGAGGCCGATGCGCTCGAGCTCGCGCGTCAGCTCCTCGATCTCGACCTCGTTCAGGTCGTGCTCGAGCGCGAGCGCCTCGAGCTCGGCGGGCTCCAGGTAGCCCCGCTCCTCAGCACCGTCGACGAGCGCACGAGCGCCGTCCGTTTCAAGCAGTTCATGAAGCTGGTTGTGCGTCAAAAACCTCTACGTCCTTTCGTCCTGCGTCTCCCAGTGGCTACAAACCTTCGCACTCTAGGACGTTCTTCCTCGTCACGCGAGCGAGAACCGCCGTAGCCACTCCACCGAGTGATCGAACGAATGCAGCCCAACCACTATTCCTCCTTCGGAGGGTCCGACGCCCCCGCCCCGCACATGTTGGCACGCCTTTGTTACGTCAGCGTGAAGCTTCAGTCGGACGGCACGCCGGCGCGGCTCGCCCGCCGCCGCCCCTTCGGCGCCGGTGCGGCCCGCCCCTCGTTCGAGGGAGCCGCGGAGGCGGTCGCCTCACCGTCCTCCTCGGGCGGAGGCTGATTCGCCCACGCCTCGTCGAAGTCGACCCGCCACTTGCCTTCCTCGGTCTGGAGGAGCTTGAGCTTCGCGCTGAAGCTCCTGCCCGAGCGCCCGCGAAAGCCGGTGACCGCCTTCTCGGTCTTACGCGTCGCCATCAGCTCCTTGACCACCGAGGCGGGCAGCGTCTTGCCGGCCTTCTGCTTCCAGATCACGAAGCCGCAGCCCGGATCGTCCTTCGTCCAGCAGGAGTAGCCCTTGCGATTCTCGATCACGTCGCGGCCGCAGACCGGGCAGGGGCCGAGGTTCGCGCGCTCGATCTGCACCGCCTGCAGCTTGTCGAGCTCGGCGACCGTCGCCGCGGTGAACTCCACGATGTCGGACATGAACTCGGGTCGGCCCGCGGAGCCCTCCTCGATCTGGGCAAGCCGGTGCTCCCAGCCGCCGGTCAGCTCGGGCGAGGTGAGCGGGTGCTCGCCGAGCAGGCGGACCACCTGGACGCCCTTCTCGGTCGCGTGCAGGGCGCGCCCCTCGCGCTCGATGTAGCCGACGGTGAGCAGGCGCTCGATGATCGCGGCGCGCGTCGCCGGCGTGCCGATGCCGGACTCCTTCATGGCCTCGCGCAGCTCGACCTCCTCGATGTCCTTGCCGGCCGTCTCCATCGCGGCCAGGAGCGAGGCCTCGGTGAAGCGCCGCGGCGGCTGCGTCTCCTTCGCGAGCGACTCGACCTCGCGCGTCTCGACCGACTCGTCCTGCTCGAGCCGCGGCAGCAGCTGATCGCCACCCGAGTCGTCCTCGGCCTGCGCGCCCGCGGCCTTCACCTCCTCGCCGTAGACGGACTTCCACCCGGCCTCGACGAGGACACGGCCGCTCGTGCGGAAGACGCGCTCGGACACCGTCGTCTCCACGCGCGTGCGCTCGTAGACGGCCTCGGGGTGGAAGACTGCGAGAAAGCGCCTGGCGACGAGGTCGTAGATCCGCCGCTCGTCCTCGGACATCTTCGCGAGCTGGTGCTCGGCGCGGGTCGGGATGATCGCGTGGTGGTCGGTCACCTTCTTGTCGTTGACGACGCGGCCGAGCGGCAGCGAGGCGAGGCCCGAGACGAACTGCGCGGCCTTCGCGTACTGCGGGTTGCGGCCGACCAGCTCGGCGGTCGGGCGGATCTCCTCGACGAGGTCGCCGGACAGGAAGCGCGAGTTGGTGCGCGGGTACGTGATCGCCTTATGCGTCTCATAGAGACCCTGCGCTGCCGAGAGCGTGCGACGAGCCGTGAAGCCGTGCAGGGTGTTCGCGTGGCGCTGCAACGAGGTGAGGTCGTACAGCAGCTG
The DNA here is from genome assembly GCA_013696185.1 of Actinomycetota bacterium. Taxonomy (GTDB): domain Bacteria; phylum Actinomycetota; class Thermoleophilia; order Gaiellales; family Gaiellaceae; genus JACCZA01. The sequence goes on along the minus strand of JACCZA010000203.1, from coordinate 2,229 downwards.
CGGGCGCTCGCGCTCCTCCTTGCGCTCGAGCTTCGAGATCGCGCCCGGTCGGCCGTGGCAGGCCTGGACGATCTCCGTCGCCTCCGCCTCGAGCAGTCGCTTGCCGCCCAGGTAGCGCCCCCGGTAGACGCGCTCGCCGGTGGCGGCGAAGAGCGCCTCGACGAGCCAGTAGGGCTCGGGCTTGAAGGCGCGGATCGCCTCCTCTCGACGCGCGACGAGCGCAAGCGTCGGCGTCTGGACGCGACCGAGCGAGACTGCGCCGTCGAAGGCCGAGCGCAGACGGATCGTGGCGGCGCGCGTGGCGTTCATGCCGACGAGCCAGTCCGCCTCCGAGCGCGAGCGCGCCGCCGCCTCGAGCGACAGCATCTCGTCGGCGGGACGCAGGTGCTCGAACGCCTCCCCGATCGCCCGCTTCGTCATCGAGCTGAGCCAGAGCCGCTGCACCGGCTTCTCGACCTGCGCGGCCTCGTACACGTAGGCGAAGATCAGCTCGCCCTCGCGCCCGGCGTCGCAGGCGTTGACGACGCGCTCGACGTCGTCGCGCGCGAGGAGCTTGCGGATCAGGTCGAGCTGCTTCTTCGACTTGCCGTCGCGCGGGCGGACGCGAAACTGCTCCGGCGCGATCGGCAGGTCGGCCATCCGCCAGCGCTTGTAGCGCGGGTCGTAGTCCTCCGGCTCGACCAGCTCGACGAGATGGCCGACGGCCCAGGTGAGGATGTGGTCGGCGGACTCGAGGTACCCCTCGTGCTTCGTGAAGGAGCCCGGCAGGGTGCCGGCGATATCCCGACCGACGGACGGCTTCTCGGCGATGACGAGCGTTTTCCCCACGGAAATCACCTTAGCGCAGGGGTCGACGCGCGATACTTCGCCCGGATGCCGTCGCCCTTCTATCTCTTCGTCGGCGCCGCCAGCTGGCCCGTCCTGCGCTTCGCCTACCGCCTGCGCTCGACCGGCGCCGAGCACGTCCCCCCGGAGGGCGGGTGCGTGCTGGCCGCGAACCACAACTCGAACTTCGATCCGTGGCCGCTCGGGATCCCGCTCTTCCCGCGGCGCTACCTGCGCTTCATGGCGAAGTCCGAGCTCTTCAACCCCGTGCTGAAGCCGTTCGTCCAGGCCGGCGGAGCGTTCCCCGTCCGCCGTGGGCAAGCCGACGCCGAGGCGATCGAGCGGGCCGTCGAGCTGTGCCGCGCCGGCGAGATCGTCGTCATGTTCCCCGAGGGCACGCGGCGCAAGAAGGGGCTGAACAAGCGCTACGAGGCTCGTCCGCGGAGCGGCGCGGCCCGGATCGCCCTCGAGGCTGGCGTGCCGCTCGTGCCCGCCGCGATCGCCGGGACCGACCGGCTGGCTCGACTCTCGCGCCTGCGCGTCGCCTACGGTCCGCCAGTCGGGCTCGACGACCTCCGCGACGAGCCGCTGCGCGAGGCGGCGCAGATCGCGACCGACCGGCTGATGGCGGCGATCGGCGAGCTCGAGGCGACGCTCTGAGCCGGCCGCTCCTGGTGGTCGACGGCGACTCGTTCGCCCATCGCGCCTACCACGCCCTGCCGAAGACGATCCGGCGGGACGACGGTCGCCCTGCCGGAGCGCTCGTCGGCTTCACCAACATGCTGGTGCGCCTCTGGGAGGCGGAGTCGCCCCGGGCGGTGCTCGTCGCCTGGGACACGCTCGAGGCGCCGACCTACCGCCACGAGGTCTTTCCGGGCTATCAGGCCGGGCGCGAGTTCGACGCGGAGCTGCTCGAGCAGCTCGATCTGCTGCCCGAGCTCGTGCGCGCGCTCGGGTTCGCCACCGCCCGGGGCGCGGGCTACGAGGCCGACGACTTCCTGGCAGCCGCGGCTCGCTACGAGGAAGAGCGGCGCGGGCAGGCACTCGTCGCGACGTCCGATCGGGACGCGTTCCAGCTCGCGAGCGAGCGGACGACGATCCTCCAACCCACGCGCGGGGTGAGCGAGCTCGCCCGGATCGGTCCAGCCGAGGTGCGAGAGCGTTACGGCGTCGAGCCCGCGCAGGTCCCCGACTTCATCGCGCTTCGGGGCGACCCGTCCGACAGGCTGCCGGGCGCCCGCGGGGTCGGCCCGAAGCGTGCCGCGGAGGTCTTGCGCGAGCACGGCTCGCTCGAGCGGGCGCTCGCGGCGGGGCGCTTCTCGGCCCAGGCCGAGGAGCTCCGCACGCTCCTGCGCGTCGCGACGCTCGACGCCTCGGCACCTCTGCCGTCGCTCGGCGATCGGG
>JACCZA010000194.1 GCA_013696185.1 Actinomycetota bacterium | reverse complement strand
CGCCGGGCGAGCGCGGCCGCCAGGAAGGTCAGGACGACGACGGCGAACGTCCAGAGCGAGAACGCGCGCACGAGCTGGCCCGCGCCGAGCGTGACGCCGAGCGCGACCGCGGCGAGCCGGCCGAAGGAGCGCCGCGCGAGCATGCGCGCGGCGAGTACGAGCCCCGCCGTCGAGAGGAAGAGGCTGAGCGGCTCGGGGTGGTACATCGCCGTCGTCTTCGCCACGACGGGCAGGAACGCGAGGAAGGCGAGCGCCGCCACGTGCAGGAGGGCGCGGCCGGGCCAGAGCGTCCGTGCGAGCAGGAGCGTCAGGAGCGCCGTGCCGATCGCGAGCAGGGCGTTCACGCCCTGCGCCGCCTTGCGCGGGTCGCCGAGGCCGGCCGCCTCGCCGAGCCGCGTCGCCTCGCCCGCGACCGCGTAGAAGAGCGGCGGCGTGTAGTACTCGCTGCGCCGCTCGGGGCCCGGGATCCGTCCCTCCCGGGTCAGGAGCTCGGCGTACTCGATGTGCTGGGCGGCGTCGTAGCCGCCGTCGGGGGGATACGCACGGGCGTTCCAGAGGGAGATCGCGGCGAGCCCGACGAGGAGCGACGCCGCCCACGCACCCGGGCTACGGCTCACCGGGTCGGCGTCCAGCCGCCCGTCTCCCCCTTGTAGGTGCCCGTCACGAGCGCGAGCGGCGTGCGGAGGAGGATCTGCAGGTCGACGAGCGGCGAGCGGTGGTCGACGTACCAGACGTCGAGCTCGATCCGCCGCTCCCAGGGCACCCTCGCGCGGCCGTGGATCTGCGCCCACCCCGTCAGCCCCGGCTTGACCTCGAGCCGCCGCCGCTGGCGCGGCGTGTAGCGCTCGACCTGGTAGGCGAGCGTCGGGCGGGGCCCGATCACGCTCATGTCGCCGCGCAGGATGTTGACGAGCTGCGGCAGCTCGTCGAGGGACAGGCGACGCAGGACTTCCCCGACGCGGGTGATCCGCTCGTCGCCCCGGTCGACCGCGAAGCCGGCGCCCCTGTGCTCGGCCCCGACGACCATCGTGCGCAGCTTGAGGAGCTCGAACTCGCGGCCTCCGAGCCCGACCCGCCGCTGCCGGTAGAGCACCGGGCCGCCGTCCTCGAGCCTGATCGCGAGCGCGGCGGCGGCGAGGATCGGCGAGGCGAGCGCGAGCCCGAGCCCGGCCGCGGCGACGTCGAGCGCCCGGTTCAGCGGGTTCCCTCGGCCTTCTCCCAGACGGGAGGGACGCCGTGGCGCAGGTAGCCGGCGAGCGCCTCGACGGTGGCCCAGCTGACGAGCGTGACGTAGAGCGCGAGCTGCGCGCCCGGCAGGCGGACGCCCCGGTGGCCGGCCGCGGCGAGCCCGAGTGCCCCGAGCTGGCCGACCGCGGCGAGCGCGTACACCCGGCCGCGCCGGGCGAGGAAGAGGGTCGAGCCGAGGAGCGCCAGGTGGAGCAGGCCGCTGCCGTAGCGCAGCAGCCGGTGCGAGACGATCTGCGCGAGGTAGAGGGGCGGCAGCCCGCGCAGCATGCGGCCTTCGAGGACGATCAGCCAGCAGTGCTCGAACATGCGCACCTTGCGCCGGTACTCGTCCTCGACGTCGCGCGAGGGCTTCTCGAACGCGAGCGCGGCCGGCTCGTAGACCGCGCGGCGTCCCCGCTGCACCATCCGGTAGGGGAACGCGAGGTCGTGGCCGAAGCGCGGGTCGACCTCGAGGTAGTCCGAGCGGCGCACCGCGTAGATCGAGCCGTTGCCGCCCGTGACCGATCCGAGCCTCGACTCGCTCCCGCGCAGCCAGAGCTCGTAGCGCCAGTAGGCACCCTCGCGGTTCGTGCCGTCCGCGCGCTCGAGCACCAGGCGGCCGCAGGCGTAGGCCACCTCGGGGTCGGCGAAGGGCCGAAGCAGCGCGCGCAGCGCATCGGGCGCCCACGTCGCGTTCGCATCCGAGAAGGCGAGGATCTCGCCGCTCGTCTGCCGCACGCTCCGGTTCTGGGCGTCGACCTTGCCCCCGCGCGGGCAGCGGATCAGGCGCACGGAGGGCTCGCGCTCGGCGACTGCCTGCACGAGCTCGTCGGTGCGGTCGGTGGAGGCGTCGGAGGCGACGAAGAGCTCGAGCCGCTCGCGCGGATAGTCGAGCGCGAGCAGGTTCTCGAGCCGCCGCTCGATCACCGCCTCCTCGTTCCAGGCGGCGACGATCACGCTCACGCTCGGCGTGCCGGGATCGCCCTCGCGCACGGGGCGACCGCGCACGCGCGCCAGCAGCCCGGCCGCCAGCGGGTACCCCGCGTGCGTCCACACCAGCGCCGCGAGAGAGGTCCAGAAGATCGGCTTCGCGGCGGTCACGGGGAGGCCGCGGGGACGAGCTCGCGCAGGAGGTCGCGGTAGCGCCGGCTCGCGACCCGCCGGTCGGCCTCGGCCGTCGCGTACTCGCGCCCGCGCGCGCCCATCTCGGCGAGCGGCAGCTTGCCGTCGTAGGCGTCGCGGATCGCGCCGGCGAGGAGCTCCGGCCGTCCGGGCTCGACCACGACACCGCAGCGCGCTCGCTCCACGACCTGCGCAGTCTCGCTCTCGGCGTCGGCGGCCACGATCACGGGGCGCGCCGCGGCGAGGATCCCGAAGAGCCGGCTCGGCACGACGTAGCCCGAGAGCCCGCGGGCGAGCCCGACGACGTGGACGTCGACCGAGGAGAGCGACTGGGGCAGGAGCTCGCGCGGCTGGTACGGCAGGAAGGTGACGGCGTCGGTCTCGAGCCGGCGCGCGAGGTCGACGAGCGCCGCGTGACGGGCGCCTGTGCCGACGATCACGACGCGCAGATCCTCGAGGTCGCGGAGGAAGGTCGCCGCGCGTACGAGCGCGTCCAGGTCTTGCGCGTGGCCGACGTTGCCCGAGTGCATGACGACGAAGCGGCCGACGAGGTCGTGGCGGCGGGCCCAGGGGTTGTCGCGCGGCTGCGGCACGATCACCTCCGTGTCGACCCAGTTCGAGATCACGCGCAGCCGCTCGGGGTCCGCGCCCTTCGCCTCCAGGCGCCTGCGCATCGTCTCGCCGA
>JACCZA010000178.1 GCA_013696185.1 Actinomycetota bacterium | reverse complement strand
TAGGTCTTGCCCGTGCCGGCGGGGCCGATGCCGAACGTCACGGTTGAGTGGCGGATCGAGTCGACGTAGCGCTTCTGGGCGACGGTCTTCGGGGCGATCTCCTTGCCGCGGTGGCGCCAGACGACGTCGGCGAAGACCGTGTGGATGTCGTCGGTCGACTCGAGCGCGCCGAGGACGGCGTCGACCGTGGTCGGGCCGATCTCGTGGCCGCTCTCGACGAGGCCGACGAGCTCGTCCACCACCGCGCGCGCCTCGGTCACGTTGCGCTCGTCGCCCTCGATCGTGAGGCGGTTCCCGCGGAGGAGCAGCGTCGCCCCCAGACGGTCGCGGAGCGAGTCGAGGACGCCGTCGCCGACGCCCGCCAGCTCGGCCGCGACGTCGTTCGAGACGGAGAGCACGTCCTGCACGGGGTCAGTGTAGGGACGGCGGAAATCGGCACGCTCCCGGCCCGCTTCCGCCACACGCGCCCCGCGATCCCGAGCATAGGATGTCAGCGGGGAGGAGGTTGGGATTCCTTGACCCCGCGCGGGTGACGGAACCGGCGGCCGGTGCCGTTGCGTGCGGGAGAGCTACGCGAGCTTCTCGCGCACGAGCTGGCTGACGACGGAGCCGTCGACCCGCCCGGAGACCTGCGGCATCACGTCGGCCATCACGCGGCCGAAGGCGCGCATGCTCGTCGCGCCCACCTCGGCGATCGCCGAGTCGACGATCTCCTCGAGCTCGTCCTCGGCCATCGGCTCGGGCATGAACTCCTCGAGCACCCGCAGCTCGTCCTCCTCCAGGGCCGCCTGCTCCTCGCGGCCGCCTGCGCGGAACGCCTCGGCAGCCTCGGTGCGCCGCTTGCGCTCTCGCTGGAGCACCTGCAGCTCCTCGTCGTCGTGCAACGGGCGCTGCAGCTCCTTCTCGGCCGAGCGCAGGCTGGCGAGGATCAGCCGCAGCGTGTCGCGCCGCCCGTCGTCCCGCCCGCGCATGGCCTCGGTCAGCTGCGACTCGAGCTCGGCGATCAGGCTCACGCCATGCTCCGAAGCGACGGGCCGGCGAGGACGTGCCAGTGCAGGTGGAACACCGCCTGGCCGGCGCCCGGGCCGACGTTCACGACTACGCGGTAGTCCTCGAGGCCGGCCTCGCGGGCGGTCGAGGCGACGAACGCGAGCATCCGCCCCGACTCCTCGGGCGACAGCGCGTCCACGTCGCGGAACGAGTCGAGATGCCGCTCGGGCAGGACGAGCAGGTGCGTCTCGGCCTGCGGCGCATGGTCGCGGATCGCGACGAAGCCGTCAGTCGCCGCGACGTGATCGCCCTCGCGCGCGAGCCGGCAGAAGAGGCACGTGTCAGGCAGCCCGGATCCCCTCCTGCGTGACCTCGGCGCCGCGCACGCGCACGAGCTCGCCCACCGGCCCGTCCACGAGCCAGGGGGAGTAGTCGGCGCCGTAGCCGCGACCCGGCCGGTCGACGAGGACGACGTCCTCGCGCCCCACCTTCTCCCTCCAGCGCCGCCTGCAAGCCGCGTCGGAGGCGGCCCGCAGGCGCGCGCTCCGCTCTCGCTTGACGGCGGGCGGAACCGAGTCCTCGGCGGCCGTGACCGTGCCCGGGCGGGGCGAATAGGGGAAGACGTGCACCTTCGTGATGCCCGCCTGCTCGACCGCGGCGAGCGTCCGGCGAAACGCCGACTCGTCCTCGCCGGGAAAGCCGACGATCGCATCGGTCGTGAGGTTGAAGCCCGCCAGCGGCTCCAGCCGCCGCAGGTACGCGGAGACGTCGTAGCGGCGGCCCATCGCGCGCAGCACGCGGTCGTCGCCCGACTGCAGCGGCACGTGCAGGTGCGGGCCGACCGTGGGCGTCTCACGCAGGGCGCCGACGAGCTCCTCGTCCACGTGATTGACCTCGATCGAGGAGAGGCGCAGCCGGTCGAGGCCGTCGACGGCACCGGCCTCGCGGACGAGGCGCGCGAGCGTGCAGCCCGATTCGCGGTCGCGGAAGAGGCCGAGGTTGACCCCGGTCAGCACCACCTCGCGGTGGCCCTGCGCGACCCGCCTGCGGATCTCGGCGAGCACCGCCCCGGCGCGCCGGCTGCGCGTCGCCCCGCGCACGAGCGGGATCACGCAGAAGCTGCACGAGAAGCTGCAGCCGTCCTGGATCTTGACGAACGCCCGCGTGCGCTCGAGGCGGACGTCGGTCCCCACGCACGCGATCGGGCCGACGTCCCCGGCGACGAAGGCCGCAGCCTCCTCGCTGCGACGGCGGACGACCGTCACGTTCTCCGGGAGCCCCGCGAAGGCGCCGGGGAGGCTCGCCCCGCAGCCGGTCACGTACACGCGCCCATGGCTCCGCGCAGCACGCGCCGCAGCCGCCCGCGACTTCCGCACCGCCTCGCGCGTGACGCAGCACGAGTTCACGACCGCCACGTCGGCCCCGTCGGGGCGCTCCGTGTGCCCGTCCCGCGCGAGCGCCTCGCGCATCCCGTGGGCGTCGGTGTGCGAGACCTTGCAGCCGAGGAACGCGACCGAGAAGGTGGCCATCGGCTGACTCTATCCCGTCTGCCGGGCGAGCAGATCGGCCGCCCAGCCGTCGCTCGCGCGCCGCTCGATCGGCTCGAAGCCGGGGAGCGAGGGCCGCTCCGAGACGAGGTAGCCGGAGGTGATCAGACGGCCGCAGCGCGCCGGCGGCGCGAGCTGCTCGACGAGGCCGAGCGTCATGTTCGCGACGGCCAGGTCGGAGGCCGGGAGCGGATCGTGGATGGCGTCGGCCTCGCGCGCGTCGACGCGGACACCGTTCCTCGCGGCGTTCGCAACGGTCGCCTCGACCGCCTCCGGGTCGCTGTCGAGGGCGACCACCGGCCCGAAGCCGAGCCGGGCCGCCGCGATCGAGAGCACACCCGAGCCGCAGCCGAGATCGACGAGGGAGGCGCCCGGCGCCAGGGTGAGCAGCAGCTCGACGCAGAGACGGGTCGTCGGATGGCTGCCCGTCCCGAACGCCCGGCCGGGATCGATCACGACGGCGAGCGCGCCGGGAGGCGGCTCCTCCCACGGAGGGCCGATCCAGACCGGTCCGACCCGGACCGGACGGTGGAACGTCCGCCAGCGCTCCTGCCAGTCCTCCGGCACGTCGACGCTCGAGGCGCCGCCGAAGGCCTGCCACAGCCGCTCCTCCCCGCCCGCGTCGGTGTAGGCGGCGAGCTCGACGCCGCCCAGGCCGTCGACCTCCTCGAAGCCGTCGGGGAAGAGCTCGAGCATGACCGCCCGGGCCTGCTCCGCGCGCACGAGCGGGACGCTCACGGAGACGCGCCGCAGACCGCTCAGCGGAAAGCGCTCTTGAGCTTCTCGAAGAAGCCCTCGTCGCCGCGGTAGGCGTCCGTGCCGTGCGTCCGCTCGAGCTCCTCCAGCAGGCGGCGTCCCTCGTCGGTCAGCCGGCGGGGCACGAGGACGTTCACGAGCACGCGGTGGTCGCCCCGACCGAATCCCTGCAGCACGGGCATGCCGCGACCGCGGAGCACGTGGACGTGCGCCGGCTGTGTGCCCGGCTGCAGCTCGAGCTCCACCTCGCCGTCGAGCGTCTCCACCGCGACGGTGCCCCCGAGGGCGGCCCGGGCGATCGTCACGTCGACCGCCGACACGATGTCGTTGCCGTCCCTGACGAAACGCGCGTCCGGTCGCACGCGCACGAGCACGTAGGCGTCCCCGGCCGGGGCGCCCCGATCGCCCGCGTGGCCCTCGCCGCCCAGGCGGATGCGCTGGCCGTCGTGGATGCCCGCAGGGATCTGCACCTGCAGCTTGCGCTCCTCGGCGACGCGCCCGGCGCCCTCGCAGAGGGTGCACGGATGCTCGATCACCTGCCCGGCGCCGCCGCAGCGAGGACAGGCCTGCGTGCGCACGAAGTCTCCGAAGACGCTGCGCGAGACCTGCTGCAGCCTGCCGGCGCCGCCGCAGGTGGGACAGACGGCGGCGCTCGTGCCGGGCTCGGCACCGCCGCCGCCGCAGCGCTCACAGGCGATCGCCGCCTGGATCGAGACCTCACGCGAGACGCCGCTCGCTGCCTCGGCCAGCTCGACCTCGACGTCGACGCCGAGGTCGGCGCCACGCGCCCGACCGGCCCGGCCGCGCCCGCCGAGCGGGTCGTCGCCGAAGAAGGCGGCGAAGATGTCCGAGAGGCTCCCGAAGTCCATCCCTCCGGGCTGGAAGCCGCCGCTGCGCAACCCCGCCTCGCCGTAGCGGTCGTAGAGCTCCCGCGTCTCGGGCTTGGAGAGCACCTCGTACGCCTCGGCGACGTCGCGGAAGCGCTCCTGCGCGTCCGGCGCCGTCGACACGTCCGGGTGCAGCTCGCGGGCGAGCCGCCGGAATGCCTTCTTGATCTCGCCGTCGGAGGCGCTGCGCGTCACGCCGAGGGCTGCGTAGAAGTCTCGTTCCGCCGTGGCCATCCCGAGAGGGTACGTCAGTTCTCCTCGTAGACCTCCTCGACGAAGCGCGAGAGCTCCCACGCTGCGGCGCGCACGGAACGGATCGCCTTCTCGTAGTCCATCCGCACCGGGCCGAGCAGCCCGACCGCCCCCAGCGTGCGGTTCGCGAGCCCGTAGCCCGCGACCACGAGCGAGACGTCGCGCAGCGAGCTGTCGCCCAGCTCGCCGCCGACGCGCACGACCGCGTTGCGGCGATCGAGCGTCTCGTCGGCGAGCTCGAGCAGGGAGGCACGCCGGTCCAGCACCTCGAGCAGGCGGTGGCAGGTCTCGAGCTCGTCGGCGCGGGCCTCGCCGAGCAGACTCGCCGCGCCGCCGACGTGGACGCGGTGGGCCTGCTCGCGCACGAGATCGGTGAACGCCGGCCGCAGTGCCTCGAGGAAGTCCCGCTCGGCCGTCGTCAGCCCGGGGTCGTCGAAGCGCTGCCGGATCAGGTGCGTCCCGAGCTGGAGCCCCGCGACCCGCTCGTTCAGGTACGCGTGCGCCCAGCCCGTGAGCCCGAGGTCGACGGACTGCTCGAAGGCGAAGATCCGCTTCGTCACGCCCCCGGTCGAGGTGATGAGGACGGCCATCACGACCTGAGGCTGCAGGACGAGCACCTCGACGTGGCGGATCGTCGTCGTCTCGAGCGACGGTGCCGACACGAGCGCGAGGAGCCGCGTCACGCGCGAGAGCATCTCGGTCGTCGCCTCGAGCGCGCCGTCGATCTCCCTGCGCGTGGCCGAGAGGTCGAGCCCGAACGGCGCGGGCCGCTCCGCGTGCTCGAGGAGTCCCTGCGCGTAGAGCCGGTAGCCGCTCTCGGTGGGCACGCGCCCGGCCGAGGTGTGGGGGTGGGTCAGCAGGCAACGTGCCTCGAGCTCGGCGAGCTCAGCCCGGACCGTCGAGGCCGAGACCGGCATGCCCGCTCGCTCCACCAGGCTCCTCGAGCCGACGGGCTGGCCCGTCTCCACGTGCTCCTCGATCACGCGCCCGAGGATCTCGTGCTGTCTCTGAGTCAGCTCTTCCACGGTCTTTCCAGGGATTTTAGGGCAAGCACGCTGCCCTCAGACAAGCAGATCGGCGGTGACCGCGCCGCCGAGGAAGCGGCCCCTGCGCGTCAGCGAGAGCTTCCCTCCCCCGTCGCTCGCGAGACCGAGGCCTCGCAACCGCTCGAGCGCTGCCCCGTCGATCGCCGGCTCGACCTCGGCGAGGACGAGCGGCTCGTCCAGGCGGAGGCCGAGCAAGACGCGCTCCCGCAGGCTCACCGCCGCATCGAGCGGCTCCAGCTCGCGCGGCGGGGACGCCCCCCGGCCGAGCGCCTCGAGATAGCGCTCGAGCCGAGGTGTGTTCCTCCAGCGCAGGCCGCCCACCGTCGAGACCGCGCCGATGCCGAGCCCGAGGTAGTCGCGGCCGAGCCAGTAGGCCAGGTTGTGCCTGGCCCGGAGGTCGCGTCCGCCCGCCTCCGCCGGCGCGCGGCAGAAGTTCGCAGTCTCGTACCAGCGGAAGCCGGCGCCGACGAGCGTCTCGACCACGCGCTCGAAGTAGCCCTCCATCGCCTCGGCCTGACGTGCGAGCTCGCCGCCGTGACGGTGCGTGAAGCGGGTCCCCGGCTTCGCCTCGAGCTCGTAGAGCGACAGGTGCTCGGGGCCGAGCGCGAGCGCCTCGTCGAGATCGCGCTCGAGGTCGGCGGGGCTCTGTCCCGGGATGCCGTAGACGAGATCGAGCGAGATGTTGGCGAACCCTGCGGTGCGGAGCGCCTCGAAGGCGCGCCGGACGGTGCCCGGCGAGGCGAGGCGCTCGAGCGTGGCGAGCAGGTGCGGCTGAAAGCTCTGCACGCCGAGCGAGACCCGGTTGACGCCGCCCTCGCGGAGCAGCGAGGCGAGCTCGGGCGTGACCGTCTCGGGGTTCGCCTCGACGGTGACCTCGTGCGCGGGCTGCAGCGCCGCCAGGAGGCGGCCGAGCGCTGCGGCCTCGGTGAAGGTCGGCGTGCCGCCGCCGAGGAAGACCGACTCGAGCTCGGGCCGAAGCGTCGAGCGCTCGAGCTCGAGCTCGGCGAGGAGCGCGTCGACGTAGGGCGCGTGCCGGGCCCCGCGCCCGACCACGGTGACGAAGTCGCAGTAGCCGCAGCGGTGGGCGCAGAAGGGGAGGTGCACGTAGAGGTGCCCGACACCGCGACCCGCCGCCCTCATCGCTTGTCGCCGTTCAGGTTGAGCACGGCGAGGAAGGCCTCCTGCGGCACCTCGACCGCCCCCACCTGCTTCATCCGCCGCTTGCCCGCCTTCTGCTTCTCGAGCAGCTTGCGCTTGCGGCTGATGTCCCCGCCGTAGCACTTCGCGAGCACGTCCTTCCGCTTGGCCTTCACGGTCTCCCGCGCGATCACGCGCGAGCCGATCGCCGCCTGGATGGCGACGTCGAAGTACTGCCGCGGGATCTCCTCGCGCAGCCGCTCGACGAGGGCCTTCCCACGCGCGTAAGCGCCGTCCCTGTGGATGATCAGGCTGAGCGCGTCGACCGGCTCGCCGCCGACGAGGATGTCGACCCGCGACAGGTTGCCCTCGCGAAAGCCGGCCAGGTCGTAGTCGAAGCTGGCGTAGCCGCGCGTGCGCGACTTCAGCTGGTCGTAGAAGTCGAGCACGATCTCCGCGAGCGGCAGCTCGTAGGTGAGGTGGACGCGCTGCTCGGACAGGTACTCCATCTGTGCGAAGACGCCGCGCCGGTCGTTGCAGAGCTCCATCACCGCGCCCACGTACTCCTTCGGCACGATCACGGACGCCCGCACGTACGGCTCCTCGACGCGCTCGAACTCGTTCGGCAGCTCGGCGGGATTGTGCACCTCGAGCCAGCTACCGCCGGGCGGCTCGACCCGGTAGGCCACGTTGGGGGCGGTCACGAGCAGGTCGAGGTCGAACTCGCGCTCGAGCCGCTCGCGCACGATCTCCATGTGCAGCAGGCCGAGGAAGCCGCAGCGGAAGCCGAAGCCGAGCGCCGACGAGGTCTCAGGCTCGTAGACGAGCGCCGCGTCGTTCAGCTTCAGGCGCTCGAGTGCGTCCCGCAGCACGGGGTAGTCGTCGGAGTCGGTCGGGAACAGGCCCGAGAAGACCATCGGCTTCACGTCCTTGTAGCCCGGCAGGGGTGCCGCGGCCGGACGGCGCTCCGAGGTCAGCGTGTCGCCGACGCGAAGCTTCGAGACATCCTTGAGCCCGGTCACGACATAGCCCACCTCGCCGGCGTCGAGCGAGCCGGCCGGGCGCATCACGGGCGAGAAGAAGCCGAGCTCTTCGGCCTCGAAGCGCGTTCCCTGGGCCATCGCGCGGATCGGCTCGCCGCTCTCGAAGCTGCCGTCGACGACGCGGACGAAGGCGAGGACGCCGCGATACTGATCGTAGGAGGAGTCGAAGATGAGGGCACGCGGCGGCGCGTCGGGCTCGCCGGTCGGTGCGGGCACGCGCTCGAGGATGGCGTCGAGCACCGCCTCCACCCCCTGCCCCGTCTTCGCCGAGATCGGCAGGACTCGCTCGGGGTCGTCGCCGATCAGCTCCGCGAGCTCGGCCGCCGCCCCCGCCGGATCGGCCTGCGGCAGGTCGATCTTGTTCACGACGGGGACGATCTCGAGCTCGTTCTCGATCGCCAGGTAGGCGTTCGCCAGCGTCTGCGCCTGGATCCCCTGCGCCGCGTCCACCACGAGGAGCGCGCCCTCGCACGCCTGCAACGAGCGCGAGACCTCGTAGGTGAAGTCGACGTGGCCCGGCGTGTCGATCAGGTTGAGCTGGTGCCCCTTCCAGAGCACGCGCACCGCCTGCGCCTTGATCGTGATGCCGCGCTCGCGCTCGAGCTCCATCGTGTCGAGCACCTGCTCCCGCATGTCGCGCCCCGACACGGTCTCGGTCACCTCGAGGATGCGGTCGGCGAGCGTCGACTTGCCGTGGTCGATGTGCGCGATGATCGAGAAGTTGCGGATGAGGTGAGGAGGCATGGGCTAGCGACCGGCGCGCCGGGCTCCCAACCGTAGCAACGTGTCGAGCTCGCGAACTCGCAGCAAACGGCAGGAAACGAGATAGGTGCCGAGGCCGAGGCCGAGGGCGGAGCCGAGCGATACGAGCTGTCCGAGCAGGTCGCGCCCCAGTGCCTCGTCGAGCACGCGCCAGACCGGGTAGGCGACGGCGGCGAGCGCCGCCGAGGCCCCGGCCACGCGGACGAGCGAGCGCCCGGTCTCCCGGAAGTCGAGACGACCGGTGCGCCGGCGCAGGGCGAACAAGAGCCCAGCGGTCGCCGCGATGTTCGCGATCGAGATGGCGAGCGGAATCCCCCAGATGCCGAGGCGATAGCAGGCGGCGTAGAGCGCCGTGTTGAAGACGAGCGTCCCGAGCGCGATCACGGTTGGCGTCCGGGGCTGCTGCAGGCTGAAGAAGGCGCGGTTGAGCATCAGGATCATGCCGTTGGCGCTGAGGCCGAGCGAGAAGGCGGCGAGCGCCCCGGCCACCGCGGGCGTCTGATCCGGCGTGAACTCGCCGCGCTGGTAGAGGAGGCGCACGATCGGCTCGGCGAGGACCGCCGAGGCGGCGCTCGCGGGGACGAGCAGGAAGCCGATCTGGCGCAGTCCGAGCGCGACCGTGGCGCGGAAGCCGGCGGTGTCGCCGCGCGCCGCGAGACGCGCAAGGGCGGGAAAGAGCACCGTCGCGACGGCGACCGAGAACATGCCCTGCGGCAGCATGTAGATCCGGAACGCCTTGTCGATCGCGGTCGGCGCGAGCTCGGGGTCGATGAAGCGCGCCGCGAAGAGCGTCCCGATCAGCGAGTTGAAGTTGATCAGCCCGAGTCCGAGCATCACCGGCACCATGAGGACGAAGGTCTGCTTGACGGCCGGGTCGCGCACGTCGAGCGCCAGCCTGAGCGTGCCGTCGCGGCCGCGCAGCCACGGCACCGGCAGCAGCACCTGGATCAGCGTGCCGACCACGATCGAGCCTGCGTAGACGTAGAGCTCGCCCTCGCTCGAGTCGGCCTGCGGCACGCCGAGGAGCAGCCCGGCGATGATCGCGAGGTTCCAGGCGACCGGCGTGAGCGCGGGCACCGAGAAGTGCTCGTAGCTGTTCAGGATCCCCACGATGATCCCGGAGAGGCCGAGCAGCGCCACCGTCGGGAAGAGGATCTGCGCGAGCGTGACCGCGAGGCCCTCGCGGCCCGCCGGGAGGTCGAACAGGGGGATCAGCAGGGGTGCGACGAGGACGAAGAGCGCGGTCAGGGCGGTCAGACCGAGCAGGAGCAGCCAGAAGAGGGTCGAGGCGACACGCCACGCACGGGCGCGCTCGCCCTTCTCCAGCAGCTCGCTGAAGACGGGCACGAAGGCCGAGGAGAGGGCGGCGTCGGCGACGAGCGCGCGCACGAGGTTCGGGATCTGGAAGGCCACGGTGAACGCGTTGATCGCCCCCTTGGCGCCGAACAGGTACGCCGCGACCATCTCGCGTACGAGGCCGAGCACGCGGGAGAGGCCGGTGGCGAGCGAGAAGACCGCCGTCGACCAGGCGAGCCGACGGACGCGCACGCCTTCGTCCACCGCCCGAGTATAGGAAGGCACCCTGCGGGCGAGCGCTGGCGCTTCCAGGCGAGGGCGTGTGGCTCGCCTCCGGTGGACGGCTCGGCGGGGCGACCGTGCCCGGGGCGGTGGATCGGGGGCGGGCGCACGAGCAGGTCGGGGCCCTGGTAGGATCGCTCCGTTTCGCCTGAGCCGGGCGGACGATTCCACGTATGGCGAACAGCAGACAACAGCGCAAGCGCGTCCGCACGGCGGCCCGGGAGCGGCTCGAGAACCTGCGCTACCGCTCGACGGTGAAGACGCTCACGCGCCGGCTCCAGGCGACGGTCGCCGAGGGGGACGAGGCGGGGGCGGCGGAGCAGCACCGCACGCTCGTACGGTGGATCGACAGGGCAGCCTCGAAGGGCGCGCTGCACCGGAACGCCGCCGCCCGCAAGAAGGCGCAGGCGGCGAAGCTGCACCCGGGCAGTCGCTAGCCGCCCCGCGCAGACAGACCCCCTTAGCGCACCGCCCCGGCCGGCTCTCCCGACGACGAGCGTCTCTCCTCGGCCGGGCGCGTGACGTCGACGAGCGCGCGCTGCAGCTCGAGGTCGCCCGAGAGCCGGCTGCCGCCCTTCAACGCCCGGTCGAGCGCGGCGAGCCTGGCTACCACCGCGCGCAGCTCCTCGACGCCGAAGTTGGCAGCCTGCCCGTAGAGCTTCTGCACGTAGAACGGATGGCGCTTGAGCCGGCTCGCGGCGTCGCGCGCGCTGAGGCCCTCGGCAGCGAGGGTCTGGCAGAGGCGGATGCGCTGCACGTGGGCGACGAGACCGCCGAGCACGCGTGGCACCGCCTCACGGCGCGGTCTGTCGTCGCGCTCGAGCAGCGCTTCGGCCGCGCCCAGCACGGCCGCGGTGTCGCGGCGGCCCCAGGCATCCGTCAGCGAGAAGCTCGGAATCTCCGCATAGGGCACGGCGAGCAGCTCGACCTCCCGCACGGTGATCGGCTCACCGGCCGCCCAGGTCGCGAGCTTCGCGACCTCACTCGCGAGCTGCGCGAGGTGGTCCCGCTCGGGGTCGCCGCCCTCGGGCACGACGAGTTGCACGAGGGCCCGACAGGCCTCGGGCTCGGCGCTCGCGCCCAGCGCGGCGAACTGCTGCTCGACCCAGCGGGGAAGGTGCTTCTTGTCGAGCGCATACAGCAGCACCTCGCCTGCCTTCGCGCAGGCCTTCGCGAGCGGCGAGTCCGCCTTGACGGCCTCGCCGACGAGGACGAGCACGGTTCCCGGAGTCGGCTCCTCGAGGTAGGCGGCGATCGCCTTCGCATCGGCGGCCTTCCAGCCCTCCACTCCCTGCACGAGCACGACGCGGGCCTCGGTCGCGAGGAGCCCGAGCGCCATGCAGGCGGCGACCGCATCCTCTCCGCCGGCGCGCGAGGCGTGCAGCTCCTCCACCGCGTCGCGGCCGACCCGCGTGCGCAGCCGGCCGATCGCGAGCTCGACCTTCGGACGGTCGCCGCCGCCGATCAGGTAGACGGGCTTGAGCTCCGCGGCCACCCGGCGATGATAGGTCAGCGCTCCTCCTGCACCACGATTCGCCGCCCGTCGGACTCGAGGGTGACCCTTCCGTCGCGGTCGGTGCGATAGACGTCGAGCCCGGGCACCGCCTCGAGCGCCCTCAGCGTGGAGGACGTCGGGTGTCCGTAGTCGTTTCCCGCTCCCACCGAGATGACGGCGATCCGCGGTCGCGTCAGCCGGAGCAGGCCCGGAAGCAGCGGATCCGCCGAGCCGTGGTGGGCGAGCTTGAGGATCTCGACCTGGGGCGGCCGCCGCGGCAGCGTCACGTTCGACTCGGCGTCGGCGGTCAGCAGCACGTCGACCCGACCGTAGGAGGCGAGGAGCACGGTCGCATGGTCGTTCGGGTCCTGACCGGGAGACCCCGGTCCGTCGGGCCAGAGCACCCGCAGGCGCAATGCTCCGAGCCGGTAGCGCAGGCCCGCGCGGGCGAGACGCACCGGGACGCGCCGACGGCGCGCAGCGGCGAGCGCCGCCGCCTCGTCACTGCTCGGCGCGGGCAGCCGAGGATCGAGCGCGAGGTCGACATCGAGCTTGCGCAGGACGTCGGCAGCACCTCCGATGTGGTCTCGCTGCGGGTGCGTCAGGACGAGCAGCGCCAGCCGGTGGACGCCGAGCCGCCCGAGCTGCTCGGCCACCCGGGCCTCGGGCGGGCCCTGGTCGACGAGCACCGCGCCCTCGGGCACCTGGAGCAGGACGCCGTCGCCCTGCCCGACGTCGAGGAAGGTGATGCGCAGGCCCCGAGGAGGTGGGAGGCTCGGCGCGGGCCACAGGCTCCACACGCCGAATGCGACCGCCGTCAGCAGAGCTGCGCCGAGCAGCCGTCGGCGCGTCCGCGGGGGAGACCGCCCCGCCGCGAGGAGCAGCGTGCACACGGCGAGGAGCACGCCGGCTCCCCGCAGAGAGGAGACCTGAGCGTGCGGCAGGGCTGCGACGATGCGCGCGCAGCCGGCGAGATAGACGGCGACCCAGCCGTTCAGCCAGCCGAGCGCCGCCGCCGCGCCTGGGAGGACCGGCTCGAGCCCCGCTGCCGCAAGCGCGAGACCGAGCAGCGGGGCGACGGCGGGCGCGGCCAGCACGTTCGCGAGCAACCCGAACAGCGGCAGCGCGCCGAAGTGCAGCCAGACGAGCGGCGCCGTCGCCACGGTGCAGGCGACCGAGACGGCGACCGCTCCGGCAAGCGGCCGCGGCAGCGGGTAGCCGGCCAGGAACGCCTCGACCCTCGGCACGAGCAGGAAGATCGCCCCGACCGCAACGAACGACAGCTGGAAGCCGGGGTCGACCAGGTTGTACGGGTTCCACGCGAGCAGGACGAAGGCGCCGACGAGGAGCACGTACCAGCGGTCTCGCTGCCGTGCGGCGAGCCACGCCAGCGACGCGAGTGCCCCCGCGACGCCCGCACGCACGACCGACGGCTGCCAGCCGACCGCGAGCACGTAACACGCGATCGCGGGCAGGACGGCCAGGTGCCCTAGCGGGCGCGGTATACCGAGGAGCCAGGCGAGGATGACGACGCCTCCGGCCAGGTACGCCACGTTCTGCCCCGACACGGCCAGTAGCGTGGAAGAACTGTCCTCTCGCTACTTCGAGCCGTACCCGCCCGCCGGGCGACCCTCGACGTCGTCGAGGCCTCGGTCGTTTTTGCGCCGCGCGCTAACGGGGGGCGAGCATTGTAATCGCGCAGCCGCAGGGTTAGGTTGCCGGCGATGATCACCTTACGAGGAGGCGACAATGCCTGAGCAGACGGCTCGAGCGAGAAGCGAGGACTACGTTCTGCCAAACGAGGGCGAGGCACTGTGGTTCACGACCGATCTCTACGTCGCGAAGCTAACCGGAGACGACACGAACGGCGCCGTCACAGTCTTCGAGGTTACGGCGGCACCGGGCGCTCCCCCGCTGCCGCACATGCACCGTCGCGAGGACGAGACCTACTACGTGCTCGACGGCGAGTTCGAGTTCATGGATGACGGCAGCACGTTCAGAGTGGGGCCTGGGTCGGTCGTTCACCTGCGAAGGGACCGCTTCCATTTTCACAGGAACGCCGGAGCCGAACCTGCCCACGCCCTCGTGGTGTACACGCCGGGCGGCTCGATCGAGAGGTTCGTCGCCGAGGCGGGGAAGCCAGCTGCAGATCGACTGTCGCTGCCGCCGACGTTTGACGAAGCAGACGTCTCCCGACTCATCTCAGCCGCGCAACGGTACGGATTCGAGACGCCGCCCGATGCTGGATAGGCGATCGCCTTT
>JACCZA010000261.1 GCA_013696185.1 Actinomycetota bacterium | reverse complement strand
CCGCCGGCGAGCAGCAGCGCGCCCATCGACATCGCGATGCCGACGCACGTCGTCTGAACGTCCGGCTTGATGAACTGCATCGTGTCGTAGATCGCGAGGCCCGCGTAGACCGAGCCGCCGGGCGAGTTGATGTAGATCTGGACGTCCTTGTCCGGGTCCTCCGACTCGAGGTGCAGGAGCTGCGCCACGATCAGGTTCGCGATCTGGTCGTCGACGGGAGTGCCGAGGAAGACGATCCGCTCGTTCAGGAGTCGGGAGTAGATGTCGAACGAGCGCTCGCCACGCGAGGTCTGCTCGATCACCATCGGGATCAACGGGCTCATGCAGGCTCCTTGCTGCCGGGGGTCCACAACTTCGTATCGGTCGGTGTCTTTTCCTGCTCGGGAGTCCAGAGGCGCTCGCGGGCGCTCGCGAGCTCGGGGGAGATGGTCGTGACCTCGGCGGCGACGCGATCGAGCGCGTCGCGCAGGCGCAGGTCCTCGCGCAGCTGCTCGAAGGTGTCGGGGCTCTCGGCGCGAATCGACTGCACCGTCGCGTCCGGATCGTCGCCGGCTGCCTCGGCCTGCTCGCGCACGAGCGCCTCGACCTCCTCGTCGGGCACCTCGATCCCGAGCCGCTGCGCGACCGCCTCGAGCACGAGCTCGCGCCCGACTGCCTGACGCGCCTCGCCGCGGAGGCGCTCGACGAGCGCCTCGGGTGCGGTGCCCGTCAGCTGGAGGTAGGTGTCAAACGCGATCCCGCGCGACTCGACCGAGCGCACGAGCCCGTTCAGGAGCTCCCGGGTGCGCGCCTCGACGAGCGGTCCCGCCGCCTCGAGCTTCGTCGCCTCGACCAGCCGATCGACGACCGCCGCGCGGAAAGCCCCCTCCACCATGCCCTCGAGCTGCTCGCGCAGCTCGGCCTCGATGTCGTCGCGCAGCTCGCGGAGCGTCTCGAACTCGCTCGCGGCGCGCGCCAGGTCGTCGTCGAGGGGCGGCAGCACCTTCTCGGCGATCTCGTCGAGGACGACCTCGACGTTGGCCGATGCGTCGTCGCCGAGCTCGAACTCGATCGCCTTGCGCTCGCCCGGCGACATGCCGACGAGCCCGCGCTCGATCTCCTCGACGAGCCTGCCGGAGCCGACCTCGACGACGTAGTCGTGTTGGGTCTCGCCCGAGGGGTTGACGAGGTCGACGACGACCGTGTCGCCCTCCCGGGCGGGACGGCCCTCGACGGGCGCCAGCTCGGCGACCGCGCTCCGCAGCACCGTCAGCTCCTGCTCGATCGCCTCCTCCGGCACCTGAGCCTCGGCGCGCGGCACCTCGAGCGCTGTCCAGTCGGCAACCTCGGGCAGCGGCTGCACGTCGACGGTCGCCGTGAAGCGCCAGTCCTGCCGATCCGAGGCAGGCAGTGCGAACTCGTACTCGGGCTGGGCGACGGGGCGGATGCGCGAGCGCGCTGCGGCGTTCCAGAACCAGCCGCCGATGTGGCTCTCGACCGCCTCCGTGTAGAGCCGCTCCTTCCCGACCCGCGCGATCAGCACCGGCATCGGCACCTTGCCCTTGCGGAAGCCGGGGATCTTCACGTTCTCCGCCAGGTCGCTCGCCGCGTGCTCGACCGCGTGCTTCACATCCCGGCCGGGGACCTCGACCGTCAGGCGGACGCGGCTATCCGAGAGCTCCTCGATCTGGGCGGTCATCCGGCCATTCAACCAAACGGCTCCCTCCCTGCGGCCGGCCCGCGGTTTGGGCGGGCCCGGAAGCGGAGACGACGCACGCTGTGAGCGAGCAACCCGAGGCGACGCCCGAGGAGCAGGACGTGGCGCTCGAGCGCCTGACGGAGGAGGACGATGCCCGCTATCCGGGGCAGGGCCGCCCGGATGAGCTGCGCGAGCGAGTCGGCCTCGAGGAGAGCGGCGGCGACAGCGAGACCGGAGCCTCCCCGCCCGGGCCTCCCCCGCCGCGCGAGCGCGAGACGGGCGCCCCCACGCCGAGCTCCGACGACTAGCGCTGCTTCTTCGCGATCTCCCGGGCGAGGTCTGCCTTCTTGAGACGTGAGG
>JACCZA010000131.1 GCA_013696185.1 Actinomycetota bacterium | reverse complement strand
GTGCCGAGCGGCGTCTCCTCGACGGAGTACTCGATGCGCAGTCCGAGTGCCTCGCCCGTGCCGAAGTAGCTGCGGATCGCCTGTGGCAGGAACGCGAGCGTCACGATCACGTCCTCGAAGCCGTGCTGGCGCAAGAGCTCGAGGATGTGCTCGATGCACGGCTTGCCGACGATCGGCACCATCGGCTTCGGCTGGTTGGACGTCAGCGGGCGCAGCCGCGTGCCCTCCCCGCCTGCCATCACGACGGCTCTCATGTGCGCACCCCGCGCAACGCCGCCCTGACGTAGAGAGCGGCAGCGGCGACGGCAAGCACGAGGCCGGCCCAGAAGAGCCAGAGCGGCCAGCTCGTCCCGGCGCCCGTGAGCAGCATGAAGCCGAGCGAGGCGTAGAGCACCCAGGTGGCGAGCTTGCCGAGCCCGCTGACCGAGAGGTCGTAGCCGCGCGGGACGACGAGCTTGTAGCCCGCAACCAGCACGACGTCGCGGGCGAGGATCGCCGCGAGTGCCACCCAGGGCAGGCGGTCCGCGAGGAAGAGCAGGACGACCGCGGAATCGATCAGGAGCCGGTCCGCGAGCGGGTCGGCGACCTTGCCGAACGCGGACTCGACCCGCCAGCGCCGAGCGAGCCAGCCGTCGACCTGGTCGGTCGTGCCCGCGACCGCGAAGACGACGAAGGCCGGCACGCTCCGTCCCTCGTCCGCGCCGAGCAGGACGACGACGAAGACCGGGATCAGCACGAGCCGGAAGACGGTGAGCGCGTTCGGAAGCTGCGCGTAGGGAGAGATCGCGCGCGTCGCCACGAGCCTAGGATAGAGGCGGGCGGCTGGATGCGGCTGTGGCGCTCCCGCGTCAGCGGAGTGCGAGCAGCCCGCGGTGGACGTTCGCGCTCGCGCCGGCCGCGAAACGCGCCGACCAGTACGCCGTCCGGTCGAGGTAGGCGCTCTCGGCCGCGCGGCCCCGCGCGCCGTAGGCACCGTCGTAGCCGGCGTACCGACGTCCGTCGCGGAGCGCCGTCGCACGCGCCGGCTCGATCTGGGTGCCCTCGTGCCACTCGTTGTAGCTCGTGATCGTGACGGCATCCGCCCTTGCGTGCAGCGCGGCGCTCCACATCGCGTCGTAGGTACGCCCGTCGCGCCGGGGCTTGAGGCGGGCATCTCCGACCGCCCTCGAAGCGTCGTACCCCGGGCCGACCGACGGGGCGCAGCGGAGCCCTCTCCGGCGCGCCTGCAGGCACAGGCGTCCGAAGCGCCCCCCGCCGAAGACCAGGATGTCGTACGTGTAGAGGCCGTCGAAGTGCCCGGCGGCAGCGAAGCCGGCCAGCGCGGTCTGGGCGAAGATGCGCATGCTGGGAACCCCGTCGTTCAACGCTGCCCATTCCTCCGCGGGCGTATCGGTCGGCCCGTAGACGTAGAGCTCCGAGATGCCGAGCCCGGCGAGATAGGCGGCGTCGCCCTCCACGGAGGCGGGCGTACGACCCCCGTAGGGCTCGACGTGGACCGCCACCTCGAGGGAGGAACGTCGCGCTGTCTCGATCAGGGCTTGCAGTCGCGCATCCTCGGGCGAGCCCCTTCCCCACCACGAGGCGATCACCTGGTCGACGCCCGCCCGGTCGAGCTCGCGCATCTGCTCCTCGAGCACACGCCGGTCGCTGCTCGAGTACGGCCCGCGCGCGGGGTAGAAGGCCGAGGCGATCGACCAGGGCGGCTCGTGTCCGTTCTGCTGCCAGTGCGCGTAGCCGCCATCCGCGACCGGCGTTCCGTACCAGGGGTAGTAGAAAGCGGAGACGCGCGGGAGAGCCGGCGGCGGCTGCGCGCCTGCAGCCGGTGCGACCAGAGCACCGAGGAGGCAGAGGGCGACGGCCGCACGCACCAGTCAGAGGCTAAACGGCCGGGCGGGCACGTCAAGCCTGCGGGGGTCAGTGCCGGCCCGCGGCCACCTTGGTGAAGGTTCCCTCACCGAGCATCGTGCCGTAGCGCGACTGCGACCGTCGCCCGAGGCCGGGCCACACGTACCAGCGGTAGAGGCCGGGCTCGAGCTTGAACGACTTGCCTCCGTACTTCCAGCCTGAGCGAAGGAAGAATCGTGCCCGCACCGGCCACACGCTCAGCACCTTCTGCTTGCCCCTGTACAGCTGGACGTTGTAGTACGTCGCAGCGCCGACCCGCGACCAGACGAGCACGGGCGGGCCGGCGATCCGCGCTCCCTCTCGTGGCGCGTAGAGCAGGCGGGCCTTCGGCAGCGCGACTGCCGCAACGCCGGCGGAGGCGTTCCGGGCCTGGTCGTAGGCCACGAGCAGGTAGCGGTACTCGACGCCGTTTCGGAGCTTGCGGTCCTGGAAGCTCGTGCCGCGCCCCTCGTACACGGTCACCTGGTCGGCACCGCTCGGCGCCCCGGCGCTCGAGCGCCGGATCGCGACCCGGTCGAGGTCGGAGTCGGCAGGAAGCTTCCAGGTGAGCGTGACGCTGCGGTCGCCGGCCTTGACCCTGAGCGCCGAGACGTTCCCCGGTGGGGACAGGTCCTGGGCCGGTGCGGCCGGCGGGCGCGCCGCCGCTCCCGCGGCCGGTGCGACGACCGTGACGACCGCGCGGGCGGAGGTGCGATTGCCTGCCGCGTCGATCGCCGTGAAGGTCACGGTGGTCGCTCCCACGGGGAAGTTCGCCGGAGCATCGGTCGAGATGGCCGGACGGGCCGTGACGAGATCGGTCGCGCGCGCGGCTGCCAGGAAGGAGGCGATCGCGGCGTCCGTCGCCGGGGAGCCGCTCGCGCTCGCGCCAGCGACCGTGACGGGGCCTGGGGCGTTGAGCTGCGGCGCCGTCGTGTCGACGACCGCCACGGCGAAGGTCGCCGTGCCGACGTTGCCGCGTGAATCGGTCGATGTGCACGTGACCCGTGTGGAGCCGAGGGGGAACCTGGAGCCCGACGGGGGCGAGCAACTGACCGGCCGTGGTCCGTCGATCGCGTCCACTGCGGTCGGCAGCGGGTAGTTGACGATCGAGCCGTCCGGGCCGTTGGCCTCGCGGCTGACGTCGGGCGGAGTCGGCGTGAAGGCCGGGCCTGCACCGTCCCGAACGGTGATCGTGAACGTGCGATCGGGGCTCTCGTTGCCGGAGTCGTCCTCCGCATGGCAGGTGACCGGGGTGGCCCCGATCGGGAAGAAGGAGCCCGGCGCCGGTTTGCACGTCACCTTCGGCGAGGGGTCGACGGCATCGGACGCGGCCGGAAGCGCGTAGGTCACCGTCGCTCCCGCCGGCGAGGTCGCGTCGACGGCGAGGTTCGCCGGCTGGGGGAACGTGGGCGGCGTCTTGTCGCGGACGGTGACCGTGAAGGTCGTCGTCGCGCTCGTGTTGCCCGAGTCGTCGCGGGCCGTGCAGCTGACCGTACGGGTGCCGAGCGGGAACACGCCCTGAGGAGGCGTGCACGTGACGGTCGGCGTCGGGTCGACGGTGTCGGTCGCCGCCGGTAAGCCGTAGGCGACGGTGGCGCCGGCGCTCGAGGTGGCCTCGGCCGTGACGTTCGCGTGCGCGGCGATCGTCGGCGGAGTCCGATCGCGCACGGTGACCGTGAACGTCGTCGTCCCCGTGTTCTTGCTCTTGTCGGTCGCGCTGCAGGTCACGGTCGTCGAGCCGAGCGGAAAGCGAGAGCCCGGCAGCGGCGCGCAGACCACGGGCACCGAGCCGTCCACGACGTCCGTCGCGGTGGGCGGCGTGTAGGTCACGACCGTCCCGAGCGAGCCCACCGCCTCGACCGTGACGCTCGCGACCGCGCTCAGCACCGGCTTCGTCGTGTCCCGCACCGTGACCGTGAAGCTCTTGCTGGCGGTCACTGTATTCCCTTGCATCGTCCTGCAATCGACTGTCGTCACGCCGAGCGCGAAGGTCGAGCCCGACGCCGGGGCGCATGTGACGGGGACGTCCTTCCCGTCGGTCGCCGTGACCGTGTAGGTCACCTTCGCGCCGCTCGGGCCCGTCGCCTCGGCGACGACGTCCGGCGGCACGGTGATCACGGGCGCCGCCAGGCCGACTCCGGGCAGGGCGAGCGCGCCCACCAGCACGACGAGGAGCGCGAGCGCACGCTGGACGGTGAAGCCGAGGCGGCCCGTCACGAGGTCGAGGAGACGAGGAGGAAGACGAGTGCGGTCGAGGAGAGGAGCGCCGCGCCGTAGACGGCGAGGCCGGCGCGCTGACGCAGGAGGAACCTCGAGGTGCCGCTCGGCCACGCCTGGCAGCAGAGCGGGATGAGGGCGGCGAGCGCGAAGAGGAGGAGCGCGACTCCCATCCCGCCGAGCAGGAAGACCTCGAGCACCGGC
>JACCZA010000260.1 GCA_013696185.1 Actinomycetota bacterium | reverse complement strand
GGCGCGCCGGCGCGCCAGCTCGGCCCACGGCGGCTCCGGCTCGACGCGTGTCACCGTGAAGCGCCGCCCGTCGAGCTCGACGGCTGTCGTGACGGGACGGAGACGACGGCCGTCCTGCGGGGGCGCGGGCAGAACGGCGTCCGGCGCTCCCGCACCGTCGAGCTCGGCCGCCCGCCGGGCGAGCAGCTCCGACTCGACGAGCCCGTGGCACGTCCCGCCCTCGACGAAGCAGGGGTGCGAGAGGAGCGCCCGGTGGAAGCCGAGCAGCGTCGGAGGGCCCTCGATCACGAACTCCTCGAGCGCGCGCAGCATGCGCCGCCGCGCCTGCTCGCGGTCGGGCGCATGGACGCAGAGCTTCGCGATCATCGGGTCGTAGAGCGGGGAGATCTCGGAGCCGGCGGCGACGCCAGAGTCGACCCGCACGCCGGGCCCGGCGGGCTCGTGGTAGGCGCGGATCCTGCCGGGGGCGGGCAGGAAGCCGGCGCCGACGTCCTCGGCGTTGATGCGGCACTCGATCGCGTGGCCGCGCAGGCGGATCTCCTCCTGCGTGCACGAGAGCGGCTCGCCCGCCGCGACGAGAATCTGCTCACGGACGAGATCGAGGCCGGTCACGAGCTCCGTGACCGTGTGCTCGACCTGGATACGCGTGTTCATCTCGAGGAAGAAGTACTCGCCCTCCCGCGAGAGAAGCCCTTCGATCGTCCCGGCGGAGCGGTAGTCGACGGCACGGGCGGCATCGACGCCGATGGTGCCGATCCGCTCGCGCAGAGCGGCGTCGACGGCGGGCGAGGGCGTCTCCTCGACGAGCTTCTGGTGGCGGCGCTGGATCGTGCAGTCGCGCTCGCCGAGGTGGATCACGTTGCCGTGGCCGTCGGCGAGCACCTGCACCTCGACGTGCCGCGGATCCTCGAGGTAGCGCTCCACGTAGACGGTCGCGTCGGCGAAGTAGGCCTCACCCTCGCGGCGGGCCGACTCGAGCGCGCGCTCGGCCTCGTGGGGCGCACGCACGACCTTGAGCCCTCGGCCGCCTCCGCCGGCTGAGGCCTTGATCGCGAGCGGCCAGCCGAGCTCGTCGCCGAGCTCGACGAGCCGTGCCGGCGAGCTCAGCGCCTCCGTCGTCCCGGGCACGATCGGCACACCCGCCGCCCGCATCCGCTCGCGCGCTGCGATCTTCGAGCCCATGGCGTCGATCGCCTCCGGCGGCGGGCCGATCCAGACGAGCCCGGCCTCGATCGTGGCGCGGGCGAACGACGCGTTCTCGGCCAGGAAGCCGTAGCCGGGATGGATCGCCTCCGCGCCGGCGCGGAGCGCGGTCTCGACGATCCGCTCGCCCTGCAGGTAGCTCTCGGCGGGCGGCCCCGCGCCGATCTCGTACGCCTCGCCGGCAGCCAGCACGTGGCGCGAGCCGCGGTCGGCCTCCGAGTAGACGGCCACCCCCGCGATGTCGAGCTCTCGCAACGTGCGGAAGATGCGGATCGCGATCTCGCCGCGGTTCGCCACGAGAATCTTGGAGGGAAGCGCCATGGGGAGGCATAGTCTCCCTGCAGATGGGGCTTCCCGATCAGCTGACCGTCGCGCGCGCCGCCTCGGTGCCCGTCGTGGTCGCGCTCTTCGAGCTCGACTTCCGCGACCACTACCTGTGGGCGACGGGCCTCTTCGCGGTGGCGATGGCGACCGACTGGCTCGATGGGCGGATCGCGCGGCGCATCGGGCACACCTCGGCACTCGGCTCGCTGCTCGACCCGATCGCCGACAAGGTGCTCGTGCTCGCCGTGCTGATCGTGCTGGTCGACGCGGGCGTCTTTCCCGGCTGGATGGTGGCAGCGATCGTCGCGCGGGAGTTCCTCGTGTCGGGCCTGCGCCTGGCCGCGATCGAGCGCGGCGTCGTCCTCCACGCGCGCGACCTCGGCAAGCTGAAGACGTGGTCGCAGGCGGTCGCAGCGTGCGTCGGCGGTCTCGCGGCGGCCGGCGTCTGGCGCGACGGAGTCGCCTGGTGGGCCCTCCTCGTCGCACTCGCGCTCACGTGGGTGTCCGGGCTGGACTACGCCCGCGTGGCGCCGGGGCTCCTCCGCGGCCGCGCGATCGCGTAGCGCCGATCCCCCGGTAGACCTGCGCGCCACCAGGCGCTCTCCGAGAGCAGAGCCGCCGCACGCTCTCCCGCCTCGACCGCGGCGACGAGCACCCGTCGCTCGGCGGGAGCAGGCTCCGGGCGGATCCGCAGGTCGCGCGCCAAGGCGCCTATTCAAGCGGACGATCCGACAGGACGATAGGGATCCCATGCGGAGGACTGCCCTCTTCCTCGTCGCTCTCGCCTGCGCCGGATCGGTCGCCCAGGCGGCGGCCAAGCCGAGAACCTCGTGGGCGCAGGACGAGATCGAGCGGGTCGTGGCACGTGGGGTGATGGGCCCAGGCGTCGCCGCTTTCCGCCCGAATACGGGTCTGCTGCGGAGCGAGCTCGCGCAGGCCCGCGCCGCGCTGCGAGGCGACACCGCGCGGC
>JACCZA010000116.1 GCA_013696185.1 Actinomycetota bacterium | reverse complement strand
CGCGCACGGCCTCCGTGGTGCGCGAGCCGCGCATACCGCCCACCTGCACGCCCAGCCCGAACGCCCCGAGTGCGATCGCGGTCACGCCGAGCGTGGGTGCGACCAGCCGCCTGAGCTCCCGGCCCCCGAGGATCCTGTCGCCGAGCCGTCGTCCCGCCGGCTCCCGATCGCCCGCCCGCGCGGCTGCCGGCACGGCGCGGACGCGCGCCGGCAGCGTGTCCACGCGCAGCGGCAGAGCGGCGCGGGCGCGCCGGGCAAGAACAGGGTCGACGAGCGCCAGCTCCGGGCTGAGCGGCTCGGCACCGTGGAGCTGCTCGCCGTCTGGTGCGACCCGAAGGGAAGTGTCGACCGGGGACGCCATCTCCCCCGTCGCTATCGACCCCCGCAGGACGCTTCGTTAGGACCGCGGCCGGGAGTCCGAAGGAGTCTGTCTAGAGGCCGGGCGTCAGGGCGACCCACGTCACGAGCCAGCCCGTGACCGCTGCGATCGCTGCGATCGCACCGGCGAGGACGACGCGGATGAGCGTCTGCGGCACGCGCCGGTAGGCGTTGACGAGGCGGTAGCGCATAGGTGCAGGCGTCATGGGTCTCAGTTAAGGGCGAGGAGCGGCATCTGTCGTCCCTCGCACGAGGGATCTCGCGTGCGAGGTCCCCGGGGGTGAGCTTCGGAGCTTTCTCGGTGCGCTCACGAACCTCCCCCTTTTGGCGTCAAGACCCGGCCGCCTCCTGCCGAGGAGAGCGGGTGAGCCCCGAAAGCCGGCGTGCCGAAGGCGGCAAACCTTCGCGCGCGCCGCTCCCTCCGTCGAGTCTCAGGAGATCGCCGCATGCCACGCTCGCTCCGTTCACTGCTCCTCGCCGCACTGGCCTCACTCGTCTTCGCCGCGCTGCCGAGCTCCGCCGCGGCCGCCCCCGCGATGGGCAGCCAGTTCCATTGCAACTGGAGCAACTACACGGATGCGCAGCGCGGGGCGGTGCTCGACAGGCTGGCCGGGGCGGGGGTCACGTGGACACGGATCGACATCGGCTGGGACGCGATCCAGCCGCAGCGAGGAGCGCGCCTCAGCTCCTGGCACATCGACCTGGCCGACCGGTGCGTCGACATGGCCCGCGCTCGCGGCCTGCGCGTGCTCGGGATGCTGCACATGACCCCGGGCTGGGCGAACGGCGAGCAAGGGACGAACGTGCCGCCGACGGACGTGGGCGACTACGCCTGGATCGCGGGCTGGGCCGCCCGGCACTTTCGCGGGCGCATCGCCGCCTGGGAGGTCTGGAACGAGCCCAACCTCGCTGACTTCTGGGCCGGCGACGTCGTCGACTACGTCGCCCTGCTGCGGGCGGCGTATCCCGCGTTCAAGCAAGGCGATCCGAAGGCGCGCGTCGTCTTCGGCGGTGTCGCCTACAACGACGACGCGTACATCCGGAAGGCGTACGCCGCCGGCGCGAAGGGCTCGTTCGATGTCCTGGCGACGCATCCCTATCAGGGTCGCGGGGATCTGCGGCCGGAGGCGCCCGACGACGGCACGATCTGGCGGCTCTCGCACCTGCCGGCGGTGCGGAAGGTGATGGTCGCGAACGGCGATGGAGGCAAGCCGATCTGGTTCAGCGAGTTCGGCTGGTCGGCGCACGGGAACTGGTCGGGCATCCCCAGCTGGCAGCGTGGCGTCTCGCTGCAGCTGCAGGCGCGCTACCTCGTGCGAGCGCTCGAGTACATCAAGCGCTACCCGTACGTGACCCAGACCTTCTGGTACGCCGAGCGCAACCGCACCGACTCGAACGTCCAGGCCAACAACTACGGGCTGCTCTATCGCGATCTGACCCCGAAGCCCGCCTACCACGCGCTCCAGGATTACCTCACCGGCGAGGGGAGTGGCGAAGAGGCGACGCCCCCGGTCGTCCGCCCGGTCGTCCGCCCGACCGGGCTCGTCTGGTACGGGCGAGTCTGGCGCCGCGGACAGCTCGCCGCCTTCCGCGCCGAGCGACAGAGGCGGGGGGTGTCGCTCCCCTGGCGGGCCTTCGTCGGTCGCCACCCCAAGGTGCGAGCGGTCTTCGGGCTCTCCGCTACCGGAGCGGGGTCGCGAGGAACGGCGAGCGTCCGCCGCTAAGGCCCGCCTACAGGTCGGCGTCCCCCTCCAGGAAGAGCCAGTGTCGCGGCTCGAGGAGCGGGGCGGTGCCCGGCCGGGGCTCGGGCACGTGGACGAGCAGCGGCCGTTGCTCGTCGCGCTCGAAGAAGGCGGGCGGCCGAAGCGCGCTCGTCAGTGAGCGAGCCCCATCGAGGCAGCGGAGGCTGAGTGCGCCCGCCCGCTGAGCGCGCGCATAGCGTGCGAGCCCGGAGAGCACGGCGGAGAGGCCGGCCCTCGCCCCCGCGGCCTGCAGCTCGAGCACGTGCAGGACGCCGTTTCGCTCGCGCACGACCGCGTAGCCCACGACCGAGCCGTCGCGAGACAGCGCAGCCAGCAGCCGGTTGGCCGGTTCCTGGGGGAGGCCGTACTTCCAGTTGAGCAGGGCAACGCTGCGCCGGACGGCAACCTGCGGTGTGTCGGCACCGTGCTCGAAAAACGGCGAGAAGCGCTCGTCGAAGGCCTCTGCGAGCTCGAGCGAGCAGGCCCTGGACGCCGCGCGACGCTCGCGCGTCACCAGCGGGAGAAGCGGGTCGACGAGCGCCGAGGCGACGGCGCCGAGCACGGGCCGCCCGAGCTGACGGTCGAGGAGCACCCCCGTCCTCAAAGGCTTGACGAAGCGTGAGAACCGCCCCAGCTCGCGGAAGCGCAGGCGCCGGAACACGGGCTCGGCGGGCGCGTTCGGCAGGCCGATGACCGCCTCCAGGCCCTCCTCGGGCATGCGCGCCAGGAGTGCCCGCTGCAGCTGCAGAGCGGGCCCGAGGCCGCGGTGCTCGGCATCGACGGCGAAGTCCGCCGCGATGCCCGCCCGCACGAGCGTCCCCGAGACGGAGAGCTCGATCGGGATGAGAGCAGCCATCCCGACAGGCGGGCCACCTGGCTCCGTCCGGGCGAGGCAGACCACCGGCAGGCCCAGCGGGTTCGTCTCGTAGTACTTCGCATAGCGCGCCTCGGAGAAGCCGGAGAGATTGCGGTGGCCGAGGGCG
Organism: Actinomycetota bacterium; assembly: GCA_013696185.1. GTDB lineage: Bacteria > Actinomycetota > Thermoleophilia > Gaiellales > Gaiellaceae > JACCZA01. The sequence goes on along the minus strand of JACCZA010000116.1, from coordinate 7,290 downwards.
AGCACGACGCCTCTGGCGTCCGGCAGTTGAGCCCGCTCGACGAGGTACGACGGCACGACCAGCACGGAGGGTAGAGCACCCCCGCACGCAACCACGCCCGGCCCGGGCAACGTCGGCGTGCGGGCCGCGGCCCGGCAGGCCAGCTTGACGCTTCCGCATTGAAAGTGAAAGGGTGCGCGCTCTGCGGCGTGCGGTTTCCCCCGGAACCGTCTGCGCTTTTCGTTAGGGGTCAGGAGGGGTCTGTGAAGAAGAGACACGTTCTCGTGCTCTTTGCCGCGCTCGTGCTCGGCGGCGGGTGGCTCGGTGCCGCACCGGCGCGTGCGGCAAGTCCCGCGTTCGGGACGCAGTTCCACTGCACGTGGGGTGCGTACACCGATCAGCAGCGGGTCGAGGTGATCGACCGCCTCAAGTGGGCGGGCGTCAAGTGGGTGAGGATCGACATGGGCTGGGACGCGTTCGAGTACGAGCGCTACAAGATCAGCGGGTGGCACGTCGACCTGGCGGATCGCTGCGTCGATCTCGCCCGCTCGCGCGGCATCAACGTGCTGGGCGTGCTCCACCGGACGCCCGGCTGGGCGAACGGGAACCGCGGGCCGACGGTTCCGCCCTACGACTCCGGCGACTACGGCTGGATCGCGGGCTGGGTCGCGCAGCACTTCCGCGGCAGGGTCTCGGCGTGGCAGATGTGGAACGAGCCGAGCAATCCCGACGCCGGCTCGTGGGACGGCGACGTCAACCAGTACGTATCGCTGATCCGAGCGGCGTATCCGGCGCTGAAGAGCGGCGATCCGAATGCCCTCGTGCTGTTTGCGAACGGTGCCTACCAGGACGACCGGTTCCTGCGGCGCGCCTACGAGGTGGGGGCCAAGGGGTACTTCGACGCCGTTGCGACGCACCCCTACCAGGGACAGGGCGACCTTCCGCCCGAGACGCCGGACAACGGCACGATCTGGCGGATCTCCCACCTGCCGGCCGTGCGCCAGGTGATGGTCGACTGGGGCGATGCCGGCAAGCCGATCTGGTTCACGGAGTTCGGCTGGACGGTGCACGACAACTGGCCGGGCATCGACTACTGGCAGCTCGGCGTGACCGGTGAGCAGCAGGCCGACTACCTCGTGCGGATGATCCGCTACACGCGGGACAACTTCCCCTACGTGCCGGTGATGATCTGGTACAAGGAGCGCGCCTGGACGGGCGAGGAAGCGCACTGGGCCGGCTACGCGCTGCTCGACAGCGAGCTCCGGCCGAGGGTCGCCTACTGGTGGCTCCAGTGGTACTACACCTACAGCGGGCAGGCAGGCTAGCCCGGCTGCGAGCCGGTTCCTCTCCCCGGCGGCGGCGGCACCTGCCGCACGCTCCGCCGGGGAGGAGACCGGGCTCAGCGAAGGAGCGGGAAGAGGATGACCTCGCGCAGGGTCTCGCGCCCCGTGAGGATCAGCGCGAGCCTGTCGATGCCGAGACCGAGTCCTCCGGTCGGCGGCATCCCGTGGGCGAGCGCCTCGACGTAGTCGGGGTCGCCCGTCTCGGCGTCGGGGTCGCCGCCGATCCGCTCCGCCTCCTGCAGCGCGAAGCGCTCGGCCTGCTCGGTCGGGTCGTTGAGCTCGCTGAAGGCGTTGCCGAGCTCGATGCCGCCGAAGAAGAACTCGAAGCGCTCGACCAGCGTCGGGTCGTCGTCGGTCGTCCGCGCGAAGGGCGAGAGCTCGATCGGATAGTCGAAGAGGATCGTGGGCTGGATCAGCTTCGGCTCGACGTAGGCCGAGTGCGCGTGGTCGACGAGCTGCGCCCAGGTCGAGTCGTGAGTCGTATCGGTGCCGCGCTCGCTCAGGCGGCGGCGGAGCTCCCCCTCCTCACGGGTCCACAGCCCCTCCGCGGCGAGCGCCTCGGTGAAGGGCACGCGTTGCCATGGTGGGGCGAGCTCGATCTCCTGGCCGCGGAAGACGACGGTGGTGCGCCCGAGCAGCTCGAGGGCGACCGAGCTCACGAGCTCCTCGATCCGCACCATCGTGTCGCGGTAGTCGGCGTAGGCCTCGTACCACTCGACCATCGTGAACTCCGGGCTGTGCTTCGGGGAGATCCCCTCGTTCCGGAAGTCCTTGCCGAGCTCGTAGACGCGCTCCAGGCCGCCGACGACCAGGCGCTTGAGGTAGAGCTCGGTGGCGATCCGGAGATAGAGCTCGGCGTCGAGCTCGTTCGAGCGCGTGAGGAACGGCGACGCGTTGCCGCCGCCGTAGCGGGGCTGCAGGACCGGCGTCTCGACCTCGATGAAGCCCCAGCCGTCGAGCCGGCGCCGGATCGCCGACACGAGTCGGGAGCGCAGCACGGCGTCGGCACGGGACTCCTCGTTCACGAGCAGGTCGAGGTAGCGGCGCCGGTAGCGCGCCTCGGGATCGGTCAGCCCGTGGAAGACGTCTGGGAGCGGCCGCTCGTTCTTGGCGAGCAACTCGAGCCGGTCGACCGCTAGGGACGGCTCGCCGCGACGCGTGCGCGCCGGCGAGCCCGTCGCGCCGACGATGTCTCCGAGATCGAGGTGGAGCTCACCCGTGCGGGCCGCATCGCAGAGCAGCTGGATCCGCCCCGAGCGGTCGACCAGGTCGTAGAACACGAGCTTGCCGTGGCCGCGGCGCGCCATCACGCGGCCGGCGAGCCGAAGCGTCGTCTCGGCCTCGGCCCCTGCCTCGAGCCCCTCGGCAGCCGCGCGGGCCGCGGCGATCTCGTCTCGCTTCGGAAAGCGCTTGGGCAGCATGGGCCGCGAGTGTAGTGACCCGCTCCTCGGACGGTCCCGGCGGGACGCGGCGGGCGCCCGAGCGGCTGAGACTACGCGGCCTTGATGTCCAGGATCTTGAACTTGAGCGAGCCGCGAGGAGCGGCGACGTCCACGACCTCGCCCTTCTTGTGACCGATGATCGCCTTGCCCACGGGCGACTCGTTCGAGAGCTTCCGCTCCGCCGGGTTCGCCTCGGCCGAGCCCACGATGTGGTACTCGACGGTCTCGCCGGCGTCCATGTCCTTCAGCTTCACGTGCGAGCCGATGGAGACGACGTCGGAGCTGACGTCCCCCGCCTCGATCACGCGGGCGGCGGTGAGCCGCTCGGCGAGCGTCGCGATCCGGTGCTCGAGCATGGCCTGCTCGTTCTTCGCGTCGTCGTACTCGGCGTTCTCCGAGATGTCACCGAACTCGCGGGCGATACGGATCCGGTCGGCCACCTCGCGGCGCTTCTCGTTCGAGAGGTAGCGGATCTCCTCGGTCAGCTTGGCGTAGCCCTCGGATGTGAGGATGACTTCCTTCACGGTTCGGCCTCCAGACCGCACTCAGAGAGAAAAAAGCGGCGCCTCGAGCGCGCCGCGCGGCCGAGCATGCTACCTCCGGGCCCGCCCGCCGTCAACGTCGGATTTCGGCGCTACGAGCTCGGCGACCCCGGCACGACCGCGGGGGTCGCCACCGGCACTCGAAGCGTGATCGGCGCCGGAGGCATCGGTCCCGAGACGTCGTGGAGTCGGCCGCGCGACCAGCAGTGCCCGCTCGCGTAGTCGAGCATCGCGGGCTGCAATCGAGGCCGCTCGCGCGCCAGATGGGCCGCCATCATCTCGCCTTCCGCGGCTTCGAGGCGAGCGTGAGACGCGCCCGTCAGGACGAGCAGTGGGAAGCGCGCGTCCCACTCCGCCGCCAGGCGCTCGGCCAGCTCACGATCGCGCACGAGCGGGTCATCCGGCGGCGGGGCCGGATCGAGCCGGTCGAACAGGATCGCCTGGTCGAGACGGCCCTCGTCTCTCAGCCTGCGGAGGAGCGCGAAGTGCCCGGCCGCGATCCGCCCGTCGCCGGAGAAGAACTCCGCCGAGGCGGGCAGAGACCAGAGGCGCTCGAAGTCGAAGCAGCCGTCGCAGACGAAGTCCTGCACCGGCCCGTCCATCTCCTCGTGCGACCACTCGAACGCCACTGCGCGCGTGCCGAGCACGGAGGAGAGGGCGTAGAGAGCACCCGGTGTCTCATAGACACCGTGCGGCTCCCCGACCACGAGCAGCCCCGCCCCGACAAGCGCGGCCCGGGCGCATTCGACCGCCTCGCCGTCGAATGCGACCTCGTCGAAGCGATGTGCGCGTACCGCAGCGGCGAAACCGTCGGGCGAGGACACCCTCACCCGCCCGACGATATGCCGGGCACCTCTCTCCGCCGGGCCGGACGTCCTCCACCGTCGAGTACGCTCGGGCGGATGCAGCTCGATCTGCGCTCGCCCTGGTCGATCGGGCCCGTCGAGATTCCCACCCGCCTCGTGCTCGCGCCGATGGCCGGAGTCAGCGTCCAGGCCTTCCGGCGGCAGGGCCGCCGCTTCGGTGCCGGGCTCGTCTGCTCCGAGATGGTCAGCTGCGCGGGACTGCACCACGGCAACGAGCGCACGCTCGGCTACCTGCGAATCGCCCGCGACGAGCATCCGCTGGCGGTGCAGATCTTCGGCTCGGAGCCGGCCGTGATGGCGGAGGCCGCCCGCATGGTCGAGGCTGCCGGCGCCGACCTCGTCGACATCAACTTCGGCTGCCCCGTGCGGAAGGTGACGAAGACGGGCGCCGGGGCCACTCTGCTCGAGGAGCCGCGGCGGGCCGCCCGGATCGTCTCCGCCGTCGCCGGGGCCGTCTCCGTCCCCGTCTCGGTCAAGCTCCGCCGCGGCCTCGCGAACGGCTCGCGCGCCTGCCTGGACGTGGGACCGAGGCTCGTCGAGGCGGGCGCCTCGACGCTCACGCTCCACCCCCGCTCCGCGCAGCAGATGTACACGGGCGACGCCGACCACTCGCTCACGGCGGAGCTCGTCGAGCTGGTGCCGGTGCCGGTGATCGCGTCGGGCGACGTCACCTCGGCCGACCGGGCGCGGGCGGTACTCGCGCGTACAGGCGCCGCCGCGGTGATGGTGGGACGCGCAGCGCAGGGCAACCCGTGGGCTCTGCGGGCGATGCTGGAGGATCGGCCCGGGCAGCCCGACCGGGAGGAGGTCGTCGCCGAGCTCGTCCTCTTCATGCGCGAGAGCGTGCGCGAGCTCGGCGAGCGGCGCGCCGCGGGCTTCCTGAAGAAGTTCTACGGCTGGTACCTCGGCGGCGGGCGGTTCCCGCGCGCGCTCCGCCAGGAGATCGTGCGCCTGCCGAGCGCCGCGGAGGTGGAGGCACGTCTCCTCGAGCTCGCTCCCGGCGCGCGAGCGCTCCTGCGGCGACTCGAGCGAACCGTGCCGGAGCGCGAGGAGGTCGTGCTCGGGCTGCCGATCTCGGTCTACGGCGGCGGCTGAGCCGGCTCCCTCGCACGAGGGAACCCCTGTTTTGGCGCGGCGTCCCCGGGTAACCGGGGGCGACAGTCCCGCAGAGATCGAGGAGGTCGTATGTCGTACAACGCACCGACGCTCGAGGAGCTGAAGGAAGGGCGAACCGCGCCCATCATCGCTTCCGACGGAGAGCAGATCGGGCATGTCGGCGAGATCTGGGTGGGTGATGACGGAAATCCGGAGTACCTCAAGGTGGGTCGCGGCTTCCTCGGGCTGAGCGACAGGCTCGTCCCGGTACGCGGCGGCCACTTCGAGGACGACGGCTTCCACGTCCCCTACACCAAGGATCAGCTCGACGAGGGCCCCGAGCTCGACGACGACGACGTGATGGAGCTCGACGAGGACCGGGTCACGTCGTACCGCTCGCACTACGACCGGTACGACCGGGACGTGGACGTCGAGCGGGACCGGACCGACGAAGGCGACGGCGCGGTCACGCGCTCCGAGGAGGAGCTGCAGGTGGGCAAGCGAGAGGTCGAGGCCGGCAGCGCCCGTCTGCGCAAGTGGGTCGAGACCGAGCCGGTGCAGGCCGATGTCGAGCTCAAGCGCGAGACGGTGCACGTCGACCGGCAGCCGATCGACGAGGTTGTCTCCGGCGGCCAGATCGGCGAGGAGGAGATCGACGTCTCCCTCAAGCGGGAGGAGGCGGTCGTCGAGAAGCAGGTCGTCGGCAAGGAGCGGATCTCGCTCGACAAGGATGTCGAGACCACCACCGAGACCGTCAGCGACGAGGTGCGCAAGGAGCGCGTCGAGGTGGACGAGGACCGCTGAGTCCCCGCCTCAGGGACGAGACGAGAAGCACACGGGGGCGGGCGACCGCCCCCGTTTTTCTGTCCAGATCCACGGAGGGAGGGTCACGTGCAGTCCGACGACCTAGATCGACAGGAAGTGCGCGGAGGCGATCTCGGCGCGCCGCTCGAGGAGCCCGTCGAGGGGCTGTTGATCCGCCAGGAGGAGGAGCTCGAGGTCGGCAAGCGCTGGACGGGCGTCGGCTATGCCCGGGCCCAGAAGCGCGTCGACACGCTGAGCGTCGACGAGCTCGTGCCGCGCGCGGTCCAGGACGTCCGGCTCGAGCGCACATCCGTCTCGGACGGCGACTCGGGGCGGATCGAGCACCTGCCCGACGGCGCGATCTCGATCCCCGTCTACGAGGAGCAGCTCGTCGTCACGAAGCGGATCGTGCTGAAGGAGCGCGTGATCGTCCGCAAGCAGGTCGTGTCGGTGCAGGAGCGGGTGCAGGACGAGATCCGCAAGGAGCGGGTCGAGCTCGACGCCGACGAGGCGCTGCGGGACCGCATCCACGAGGACTGACCTCGAGACGCGAGAGGGACGGCGCCGGCCGTCCCTCTCTTTCCCTCTCTGCCAGGGATGAGCCCGAGGGTTCGCTACACGCTGCTGGTGCCCATCGCGCCGCGGTCGTACGCAGTGTCGCGATCGCGGCGGCTCATGAAGTACGACAGCAGCAGGCCGATTGCGAGCACCGGATGCAGCAGGTAGGTGTCGAGGTCGTTCACGGGCACGAAGTTGGCGTCGCCGTTGTCCCCGCCGAACAGGATGCCGTAGAGGACGAGAACGACGTAGATGACGCCCGAGCCGAGCAGGTAGTTCTTGGCGCTCTCCCAGGTACGGGCCATCAGGATGCCCACGCCGAAGAGCAGGTGGACGATGTTGTGCAGGATGCTGACCTGGAAGAGGCCGAGCAGCTCCGCGTCGGAATCGTGACCGGCGAACTTCAGGTCGTCGTAGTTCGACGTGATCCCGGGGATGAAGCCGAGCACGCCGGCGAGCACGAACGCGACGCCCCAGAACAGCGCGAGCTTCTGCGCGAGGGTGCGGTACTTCTCGCCTGTGCCCGCAGTGATGTCTCTCGTTGCCATTTCGTCCTCCTCAGTGTGATGACAGGACTCGAACGCCCGTGCTGCCTAGCGCACGTTGCCGTTCGGGCCGGTACATGGAACTCCTTCGCAGGAAGCGGGACAGGGGCTCACCG
>JACCZA010000036.1 GCA_013696185.1 Actinomycetota bacterium | reverse complement strand
GAGAACGCGCCCGTCGAGGAGACCGAGCGCGGCTATCCGGTGCGCGTGGAGTGCCTCGAGCTCGTCGAGGACTCCGACGGGCCCGGTCGCTTCCGGGGCGGGCTCGGCCTGCGCAAGGACTACCGCTTCGACCGCCCGACGACGTTCACGGTGCTCGCCGACCGCGACCGCTCGGGGCCCTGGGGGCTCTTCGGCGGCGAGCCGGGCAGGCGGGCCGAGTACGTGCTCAACCCTGCGGGCGAGGCGCGACGCCTCGGCTCGAAGACGACGATCGAGCTCGTCGCCGGCGACGTCGTCAGCTACCGCACGTGCGGCGGGGGCGGCTACGGGCCGCCGCAGGAGCGGGACCCGGCGCGCGTGCTGCGGGACGTCGTCGAGCGGAAGGTGAGCGTCGAGCGCGCGCGCGAGCACTACCGGGTCGCGATCGAGGGCGGCGCCGTCGACGAGGCCGAGACGGCGAGGCTGCGCGCGTGAGCTTCCGCCTCGGGGTCGACATCGGGGGCACGTTCACCGACGCCACGCTCGTCGACGAGGCCACGGGCGCCGTGCGGATCGCGAAGGTCAGCTCGACGCCCCGCGACCCCGCGGCGGGCTTCATGGAGGCGACGCGGCGGATCCTCGCGGAGGCGGGCGTCGAGGGCTCCGCGCTCCGCTACGTCGTGCACGCGACCACGGTGGCGACGAACTCGATCATCGAGGGTACGGTCGCGCGGGCGGGCTTTATCACGACCGAGGGCTTCCGCGACCTGCTCGAGATCGCCCGGCAGGTGCGCCCGACCCTCTACGACGTCCACTTCGAGAAGCCGCGCCCGCTCGTGCCGCGGAACCTCTGCTTCGGCGTCCGCGAGCGCCTCGAGCCGGACGGCTCCGTGCTCGTGCCGCTGGACGAGGAGAGCGTGCGCGCGGTCGCCGCACGGCTCCACGAGGAGCGGGTGGAGGCGATCGCCGTCTGCCTCCTGCACGCCTACGTCGACGGCGGGCACGAGCGGCGCGTCGGGGAGATCCTCGCCGAGCTCTGCCCCGAGGCGCTCGTCTCTCTCTCCTCCGAGGTGGCGCCGGAGTTCCGGGAGTACCTGCGCGCCTCGACGACGGTGATCAACGCCGGCATCCAGCCGGTCGTCGCGCGCTACCTCGCGAGCATCGAGGAGCGGCTGCGCGAGGCGGGCGTCGAGGCGGAGCTCCTCGTGATGCAGTCGAGTGGCGGCGTCTTCTCGTCGGGCGCAGCGCGCGCGCGGCCCGTGTTCATGGTCGAGTCTGGCCCGGCGGCCGGCGTGATCGCCGCTGCCGCGCTCGGCGAGGCGCTCGGGCATGCCGACCTGATCTCGTTCGACATGGGCGGCACGACGGCGAAGGTCGGCCTCGTCCGCGACGGCGCTCCGAGGGTGACCAAGGACTACCAGGTGGGCGCCTCGGCGGGCGCAGGCATCGGCGGCCTCTCGCTGAGCGGCTACCCCGTGCGCACGCCGGTGATCGATCTCGTGGAGATCGGCGCGGGCGGCGGCTCGATCGCCTGGATCGACTCGGGCGGCCTCCTGCGGGTCGGCCCCCGCAGCGCCGGCGCCGACCCCGGGCCTGTCTGCTACGGCCTCGGCGGCATGGAGCCGACCGTGACCGACGCGAACCTCGTGCTCGGCCGGCTCGATCCCGACTACTTCCTCGGCGGCGAGCTCTCGCTCGACCGCGAGCTTGCGCGCGCGGCGATCGAGGAGCGCTGCGCCCGACCGCTCGGGCTCGACGTCGTCGAGGCCGCGAACGGCATCGTCGAGATCGCCAACGCCGCGATGGTGAACGCGCTGCGCCTCGTCTCGGTGCAGCGGGGCTACGACCCGCGCGAGTTCGTGCTCGTGGCCTTCGGCGGCGCCGGTCCCGCCCACGCGAACGCGCTCGCGCGCGAGGCGGAGGTGCCGGCGGTGATCGTCCCGACGAGCCCGGGCATCTTCTCGGCCACGGGGCTGCTCTCGACCGACCTCGAGCGCGACACGACGGCGGCGATGCTGCGGCGGGTCGACGCGCTCGAGGCGAGCGAGGTAGAGGAGGTGTTCGCACGGCTCGAGGAGGAGGGGCGGCGCGAGCTCGCGCGCGAGGGGCTCGCCACCGAGGACGTCTCGTTCGTGCGCCGGGTCGAGCTCCGCTACGTCGGCCAGAGCTACGAGCTGACGGTGCCGGCCGCCGACGTCCGCGCCGCCGTCGCGGGCTTCCACGCCGAGCACGACCGCGCCTACGGCTTCAGCGCGGAGGAGGAGCCGGTCGAGCTCGTCAACCTGCGGCTGACGGCGGTCGGGCGGATCGCGAAGCCCGGGCTGCCGCACCTCGAGCCGAAGGGCGCCCCGGAGCCCCGGACGCGCCGGCCCGTCTACTTCGCCGAGAGCGGCGGCTACGTCGGGTGCCCGGTCTACGACCGCTACGGCCTCGGTGCAGGTGCCGAGCTGGCGGGCCCCGCGATCGTCGAGGAGCTCGACTCGACCACGATCGTGCACCCGGGGTACCGCGCCCGCGTCGACGAGTACGGCAACCTCCATCTCGCGGCGGCCGTGCCGACGTGAGCGCCGCGCCGCCGCACGGGATCGTCGTCGCGAAGGACGTGATGGTGCCGATGCGGGACGGCGTCCGGCTCGCGACCGACCTCTACCGGCCCGCGGCCGACGGAGAGCCGATCGAGGGCCGGCTCCCGACCATCCTCTGCCGCACGCCCTACGACAAGACCGACCGCCGCTACAGCGAGATCGCCGACTTCTTCACGCCGCGCGGCTACGCCGTCGTCCTGCAGGACCTGCGCGACCGCTACCGCTCCGAGGGCACGGGCGACTACGCCCACACGATCACGCCGCACGAGGGACGCGACGGCTACGACACCGTCGAGTGGATCGCCGCACGCGGGTGGAGCAACGGCCGCGTCGGCACTGTCGGCAGCTCGTACGCGGCGATCACGCAGGTGCGGATGGCGCTCGAGCGCCCGCCGCACCTGACGGCGATCTGGCCGGACGTCGTCCCGACGAACAACCACGCGAACCAGTCGCGCGAGGGCGGCGCCTTCCAGCTGCACATGTTCTGGGCCCTCTTCATCCACGCCCAGGACGCGCAGGAGATCGCGGGCGAGCCGGACAAGCAGGCCGAGGTGTGGGAGGACCTGCGGCGCATGCGCGAGCTCTTGCGCTCGATGCCGTGGCGGGAGGGAGCGCTCTCGCTCCGCCACACGCCGAAGCTCGAGCGCACGCTCTTCGACTACTACACGCGCGGCGCCTACGACGAGTACTGGGCGCGCGTCGAGAACGACTACACGCGCTACTGGGACCAGCACGCGGACGTACCGGGGACGTACTCGACCGGCTGGTACGACGGCTTCCCGCACGCCGACACTGCCTACTTCGCGGCGATGGCGTCGCGCAACTCCTCGCCGCAGCGACTCGTCGTCGGCCCGTGGAGCCACGTCGGCATGCGCGGCGACGCGAGCTTCACGCTCGACGTCGACTTCGGCCCCGAGAGCGTGTGGGGCGTCGAGCGCTACTTCGGCGAGCAGCTCCGCTTCTTCGACCGGTGGCTGAAGGAGAAGGCGAACGGGATCGAGGAGGAGCCGCCGGTGCGGATCTTCGTCATGGGCGGCGGCAGCGGCAGGCGGCTCGAGAACGGCAAGCTCGACCACGGCGGCCGCTGGCGCGAGGAGCGCGAGTGGCCTCCCGCGCGGGCGCGCGCGACGGCCTACCACCTCCACGCCGACGGCTCGCTCCGAAGGGAGGAGCCCCCCGCCGGCGCGCCGCCTCTGACCTTCACCTTCGACCCCGAGCACCCGGTGCCGAGCATCGGCGGCCTCCTCTGCCAGATCGGCGAGCTGCCGCCCGACGACGGCAGCGGGCAGGAGGCGATGTGGACGAGGTTCCTGAATCCGGTGCTCCGCCTGCGCAACGTGCTCACCCCGGGGCCGGCGCACCAGCGCGAGACGCCCGAGATCTTCGGCGCGCGCGAGCCGTACCCGCTGCTCGCCGACCGCGACGACGTGCTCGTCTTCCAGACCGGGCAGCTCGAGCAGGCTGTCGAGGTGACGGGCCCGATCGCCGTCGAGCTCTGGATCTCGTCGAGCGCCCCCGACACGGACTTCACGGCGAAGCTCGTCGACGTCTACCCGCCGAGCGAGGACTATCCCGACGGCTACCACATGAACCTGAGCGACTCGATCATCCGCTG
>JACCZA010000254.1 GCA_013696185.1 Actinomycetota bacterium | reverse complement strand
GCCCGCGACGGGAAGGTCGAGGGCGAAGGCGAGGCCCCGCGCGGTGGCGAGGCCGATCCGGATGCCCGTGAAGCTTCCCGGGCCGATGCCGACGGCGAGTGCGTCCAGCCGCGACGGCGACGCACCGCCCTGGCGCAGGAGCGCGTCCACGTCCTGCAGCAGCGTGACGGCCGTGGAGGCCCGCTCGCCGAGCACCTCGCCGTCGGAGACGAGGGCGCTCACCGCGACGGGCGTTGCGGTGTCGAAGGCGAGGATCAGCACGGGCCGAACGCCCGCTCCAGCAGCCCCTCGTCCGCGTCGAGACCGATCGTGCGGGAGGTCGGCGTGCGGTGCGCGAGCCGGATGGAGACCCGGGGCCGGCCGAGCCAGCCGGCGCCCGCCGCCGGCCACTCGACGAAGACGACAGCCTCCTCGAAGTACGGCTCGAGGTCGCCCCACTCGGCCTCGGACATGCCCGAGAAACGGTAGAGGTCGAGGTGCGAGACGCCGACCCGTCCGTGGTAGCGATGTCCGATCGTGTAGGTCGGACTCGTGACCGGCTCGGTCACGCCGAGCGCACGGCAGGCGCCACGCACGAAGGTGGTCTTGCCCGCGCCGAGGTCGCCGGAGACCGTCACGACGTCCCCCGGCACGAGCACGGCAGCGAGCCGCGCGGCGCAGCTCTCGGTCTCGCCCGGCGAGGACGACTCGAGCTCCATGGGGGTCGAGAGTACGGGCGCGACCCCGCCCGCAGGAGAGCCGCTCGAACCCCGATGCACGCGGGGGCAGGCCCTGGAGCTAGAACAAGCCGAGCTGCACAGCCGGCTCCGGCCGCTGCACCGCGAGGGCCTCGGGCTGAGGTGGAGCCGCCTGGGGCTCCCGACCGAGCAGGTGCGGCAGCTTGGCGAAGTCGGCCTCGAGCACCCGCAGCATCGCCGGCGTGTAGAGCGCCGCGGCCGGGTGGTAGAGCGGGTAGAGCAGCACCCGGCGGCCGCCGAGCGTCGTCTCCTGCTCCTGCCCGTGCACGCGCGTGATCCCGTGCGGGCGGCCGGAGAGGAGCTTCGTCGCGAAGTTGCCGAGCGTCGCCACGACGATCGGCGCGATCAGCGCGATCTGGCGGAAGAGGTAGCCCTCGCAGGCCTGGATCTCGGCAGGCTGCGGGTCGCGGTTGCCCGGCGGACGCGACTTGAGCACGTTGGCGATGTAGACGTCCGAGCGGTCGAGGTCGATCCCGGCGAGCAGCTTGTCGAGCAGCTTCCCCGCCTGCCCGACGAACGGGATGCCCTGCTGATCCTCGTGGAAGCCCGGCGCCTCGCCGACGAACAGCACGTCCGCGGCGGGGTTGCCCGCGCCGAAGACTGGGCGCGTCCGCGTGGCCGAGAGCGGGCAGCGGGTGCAGGACTCGACCTCCGCCTCGAGCGCCCGGAGGCCCGCAGCGCGGTCGTCGAGGGGTGACGCCGGCTCGCTGACAGGCCGCGCGAGCGGTGCAGCTCCTACGGCCTCGATGGTCGGCGAGAGGGAGGCGCTATCCGCAGCCACAGCCCCCGCCGCAACAGCCGCCTCCTGCCGAACCGCCGAAGCTTGGCTGCGCGGCGGTGCCGTGAGCCGCGAACACGGAGAACTGCTTCTTCACCTTCGAGGCGCCGCAGTCGGGGCAATCGACGGTCTCGTCCATCCGGACGAGCTCCTCGAAGTGCGACTCGCACTCCATGCACACGTACTCGTAGATCGGCATCGCCGCGGGAGTCTAGGCATGGAATCGGACAGCTCGCAAACGGCAACCGCCGGACGCCGGCCGCTACACTCAGCGCTGCCCGGTATCCGCTACGGAACTGGAGCGTGAGGTCCATGATCGAGAGCGTCCGCATCGTCGGCACCGGCCGTGTCGGCTCGGCCCTGGCCGGGCGCCTGCGCGAGCGCGGTCTCGAGCTGGTCGAGGAGGGCGCGGCGCTCGTGGTGCTGTGCGTCCCCGACGCCGCGATCGCCGACTGCGCCCGGTCGCTCCCGCGCGGGCCCTGGGTCGCTCACGTCAGCGGGGCGACGCCGCTCGCGGCCCTCGCGCCGCACAGGCGGCGCCTGAGCGTCCATCCCCTGCAGACGTTCACGCTCCAGCGCGGCCCGGAACAGCTCGACGGGGCCTGGGCCGCCGTCACCGCCGAGACGACGGAGGCGCTCGAGGTCGGCCGCTGGCTGGCGCGCACGCTGGGCCTCGAGCCCTTCGAGCTGCGCGACGACTCCCGCGTGCTCTACCACGCGGGCGCCGCCTTCGTCTCGAGCTACCTCGTCACCCTCCAGCGGGCGGCGCGGTCCCTGTTCGAGACGGTCGGCGCGCCACCCGAGGCACTCGTGCCGCTGATGCGCCGGACGATCGACAACGGCTTCCAGATGACGGGGCCGATCGTGCGCGGCGACCTTGCCACGATCGAGGCGCACGTCGAGGCGATCCACCGGCACAGGCCCGAGCTCGAGCCGCTCGTCCGCTGCCTGGCAGAGGCGACGACGCCGTGAGGACACTGCGCACGATCGTCGAGCTCCGGGAGGCGCTCGAGCAGCTCCGCGAGGGCCGGGAGATCGGCCTCGTGCCGACGATGGGCGCGTTCCACGCCGGCCACCTCGCGCTCTTCCGCGCCGCCCGGGAGGAGTGCGACACCGTCGTCGTGAGCCTGTTCGTCAACCCCGCGCAGTTCGGGCCGGGCGAGGACCTGGCCCGGTACCCGCGAGACGAGGCCGGCGACGAGAAGGCCGCCGCCGGGGCGCGAGTCGACTTCCTCTTTGCGCCGGCGGCGGAGGAGCTCTACCCGCCGGGCTACCAGACGTGGGTCGAGGTGGAGGAGCTCTCCCGCCGGCTCGAGGGGGAGTTCCGCCCGGGTCACCTGCGTGCCGTCGCGACGATCTGCCTCAAGCTCCTCAATGTCGTCCGGCCGCAGCGGGCGTACTTCGGGCGCAAGGACGCCCAGCAACTCGCGGTCGTCGAGCGGCTCGTGCGCGACCTCGACCTCGAGGTCCTCATCCGCCCGGTCGAGACCGTCCGCGCCGCCGACGGGCTCGCGCTCTCCTCGCGCAACG
>JACCZA010000253.1 GCA_013696185.1 Actinomycetota bacterium | reverse complement strand
CGGCCGGGGAGAGCACGGGCGGCGGCACCGCCGAGCTGGGCGAGCGCGGAGCGGACGCGGCCCGCCGTCTGGCCGATGTGCTCGGAGTGATCGTCTTCGGGCTCCCTGCAGCCTTCCTGCTCGAGCGCTGGCTCCCCGGTCGCATCGACCAGGTGCGCCGGCTCACCGCCGCCTCGCGCGTGCTCGACGGCTCGGCCGATCCGACACGGCGGCGCCTGCTCGCGATGCGCGCAGCCTTCTCGTTGCCGTACGGGCAGCTCCTCCGCTACACGCGGGACCCCCTCGGCGATCTCGCCGCGGAGCGCTACGACCCGCTGGTCGCCGCCGCCCTCGACGATGCGGGCCTCCGCCCGCGCGCCGCCGACGGGTCGTCGACTACTTCCTGAGCGAGAGCGCCGCGCCGGCGGCGAGGAGCGCGATGCCGAGCAGGCGCGGCCAGCCGAGGTGGATCTGCTGGCTGCCGAGGAGCCCGAAGCGGTCGATCACCGCGGCCATCGCGAGCTGTCCCGTGATCAGGAGCCCGACCGTCGCGGCGGTGCCGATGCGTGCACCTGCGACCGTGATCGTCAAGACGATGAAGAGCCCCATCAGACCGCCGATCCAGAGCCAGGGCGGCTGGCGCACGCCCTCGCCGATCGCTCCGAGCCCCCGGCGCACGACGAGGAGCGTCGCGGTCGCGAGCACCGCCGTCACGATCGTCGAGAACGCGAGCGCCCCGAAGATGCCGATGCGCTCGCCGAACTGGCCCATCACGACCACCTGCACCGAGCCCGCGACGCCGGCGAGGAGGCAGAGCACGACCGCCACGCCGCTCGCTCCGCTCATCGTGTCGGCCTGCGCCGAGCGCCCCGGGCGGGCGCCTCGCCGCGTGCGCACATGCTGTTCACGCCGGTTCCTCCTCCGTCGGGGGGCTCGCGGCGAAGCTATACGCTCGGCGCTCCGCGGACGAAGGGAGTGACGTGATTCGAGTGTTCGTCGTCTACGAGAGCGAGCCCGAGCCCGAGCGCTACGAGCAGCACGCGGAGCTCTGCCGGCGGGTCGAGGGCGGCACCTTCCGCCACGGCAAGGTCTTCGGCGCACCCGTGGGCGAGCCGAAGTTTGCCTACTACGCCGAGTGGGAGTTCGCGGACCGCGATGCCTTCCGGGCGGCAGCGCGGACGCCCGAGTTCGCGGCGACCGGCAAGGATGCGATGGCGCTCGGGATCCCGTTCCAGGTGCACTTCGCAGACGTCTCGGAGTGAGCGAGCCGAGCCGCCCGCTGCCGCTTCCGCCGAGCGAGCTCGGGCTCGAGCGGATCGTCTACGAGAAGGCGCCGCCGCGGGCGACGATCACGCTCGACCGCCCGGACGTCCTGAACGCGCTCGACTTCCGGTCCCTGCGCGAGCTGGCACGCGCCTGCGAGGACGTGTCCTGGGACGACGAGATCCGGGTTCTCGTGATCACCGGGGCCGGCAGGGCGTTCTGCGTCGGCGCCGACCTGCGCACATGGGGCGAGGACCTTCTCGGCGAGCCGCAGGAGTACTGGAAGTGGTTCGGCGCGTTCAAGGACATGCACGACCGGCTGCGCGAGATCGGCAAGCCGACGATCGCGCGCGTGAACGGGATCGCTGTCGGGGGCGGCAACGAGTTGCAGATGGCCTGCGACCTGGCGGTCATGGCTGACGACGCGTTCATCCAGCACGTCGGGCTCGAGCACGGCTCCGTCCCGGCCGGCGGGGCGACCCAGTGGCTCCAGCTCATGGTCGGCGATCGGCGCGCCAGGGAGATCATCCTGCTCGGTGAGCGCATCCCGGCTGCGCAGGCGGCGGAGTGGGGGCTCGTCAACCGCGCTGTCCCCGCGGCCGAGCTCGACGCGGCAGTCGATCGGTGGGTCGAGCAGCTCACGCGCAAGCTGCCGCAGACGACGCGCTACGCCAAGCAGCAGCTCAACTTCTGGCGCGACCTGGCCTGGAACGGGACCGTGGGGCACGCGCGCGACTGGCTCTCGATGTCGATGCTGGCCGACGAGACGCAGGACGCGGTCAGGCGCTTCCTGGAGCGCCGGAGCTCGTAGGGGCGGTTGGGGGGCGGGCCCGCGGCGGGGTCAGGCCTCGACGAGCGAGACGACGGCGGTGTAGCCCTGCGCCTCCAGCACGGCGGCTGCCCGCTCGGCCTCCTGCCGGCCGCCGACGAGGAGCGTCAGGACGCCGCCGCTCTCGACCGAGCGGTGCTGCAGCTCGAAGTCCTCGATGTTGATCCGCTCGGCGCCGAGTGCCTGCGTGACGCCGGCGAGGACGCCCGGCCGGTCCGGCACGTGCACCGAGAGCCGGTGGAGGGGCTGGCGCTCGCCGTAGGCCTCGGCCAGCATGCGCCGGCGGTTCACCGAGGCCTCGCCGATCCAGCGGGCGAGGTAGCCGGCGTCGCCGTCGCCGAGCGCGCGGTCGAGCTCGTCGAGGCGTCTCCGGTGCTCGCCGAGCGACGCGCGGAGCTCGGCGGCGTTCTCGAGGAAGATGTCGACCCAGATCCGGGGGTTGGCGCCGGCGACCCGTGTCATGTCCCGCAGCGAGCCCCCCGCTCCCGCCAGGGGATCGTGGCCGTCGACGCGCGTCGCCCCCGCCTGGTTGATGAGCACGTTCGCGAGCGCGTGCGGCAGGTGGCTCGTGAGCGCGACGAGCCTGTCGTGGGCGAGCGGCTCGACCGCGATCGGCCTCGCACCGAGGGCGGTGACGAAGCCGTGCACGACGCGATGGCGGGCGGGCTCGGTGGCCGCCGTCGGCGTCAGGAACCAGGTGGCCCCGTCGAACAGCTCGGCCCGCGCGTGCCCGGGGCCCCGCCCTTCCGAGCCTGCGACCGGGTGACCGCCGACGAACCGGGGCGACCCGCCGGCTGCCGCACAGACACCCGCTTTCGTGGAGCCGACGTCGGTGACGGTGCACGCGCCCTCGCTCGCCGCCAAGACCTCGCTCACCTGCGGCGCGAGGCGGCCAACGGGGACGGCGACGACTGCCAGCTCGGCGCCCTCGAGCGCCCCGGGGAGCGACTCGGCAGCCTCGTCGGCGGCACCGCGCTCGAGCGCGATCGCGGCCGTGCCGGGATCGGCGTCGAAGGCGACCACGTGCCCGACTCCGGCCCGCTTGGCGGCCAGGCCGATCGACGCGCCGATCAGGCCCGTGCCGACGATCGCGAGGCGGGCGACCATCAGCGCCGGGCGCGCATGCGCTCCGCCACCCGGAAGGCGAGCTCGAGCGACTGGCGACCGTTCAGGCGCGGGTCGCAAAGCGTCATGTAGCGGGCGTCGAGCTCGTCCTCGCCGACTCGATCCGAGCCGCCGAGGCACTCGGTCACGTCGTCACCCGTGAACTCGAGATGGACGCCGCCCGGCCACGTGCCCTCCGCCTCGTGCGCCGCGAAGAATCCCTCGAGCTCCGCCATGATCGTGTCGAAATGGCGCGTCTTCCGTCCCGAAGAGGTCGTGTAGACGTTCGCGTGCATCGGATCGCAGATCCAGACGGCGGGGTGACCGGCCTCCCGGACCGAGGCGAGGAGCGGCGGGAGCAGGTCGGCGATCCGTTCCGCTCCGAGACGGGTGATGAGCGTCAGCCGCCCGGGAATCCGCTCCGGGTTGAGCCGCTCGCAGAGGGCGAGCACCTCTGCGGCCGAGGCGTCGGGGCCGAGCTTGACGCCGAGTGGATTCTTCACGCCTGCGAAGAACTCGACGTGCGCGCCGTCGATCCTGCGGGTGCGCTGCCCGATCCAGAGCATGTGCGCTGAGCAGTCGTAGAGGTCGCCCGTGAGCGAGTCCCTGCGCGTGAGCGCCTCCTCGTAGTCGAGCAGCAGGCCTTCGTGGCTCGTCCACAGCGTGACCTGGCGCAGCTGCTCGGCCGCGCTGACCTCGATGCCGCAGGCGGCCATGAAGCGCAGCGCGCGCTCGATCTCGGCGGCCGTCTGCTCGTAGCGGCGGCCCTCGCGCGAGGTGGCGACGAACTCCTGGTTCCAGCCCTGCACCCGCTGCAGGTCCGCGAAGCCGCCCTTCGTGAACGCACGGAGCAGGTTGAGGGTTGCCGCCGACTGGTGGTAGCCCTCGAGCATGCGCTCGGGGTCGGGGGTGCGCGCCTCGGGCGTCGGCGCCTCGCCGTTCACCATGTGCCCGCGGAAGGACGGCAACTCGAGGTCGCCGACGCGCTCGGTGGGAGAGGAGCGCGGCTTCACGAACTGTCCGGCCATGCGGCCGACCTTGACGACGGGCAGCGTCGCGCCCCAGGTCAGCACGGCCGCCATCTGCAGCAGGATCTTCAGCTTCTCGCGGATCGTGACGGCTGCGAAGTCGTGGAAGGACTCGGCGCAGTCGCCCGCCTGGAGGACGAACGCCCGCCCGGCGGCCGCCTGGGCGAGCGCGGCGGTCAGCTCGCGCGCTTCGCCGGCGAAGACGAGCGGCGGCAACCCGGCCAGGCGCCTGCGAACTGCCTGCGCGCGAGCCTCGTCGGGCCACGCCGCCTGCTGCTCGGCGGGGGCCGAGCGCCAGCCGAGAGCGGGTCTCGCCGGTGCGGTCGAGCTCGACATCGAGTGAGTGTAACGGCACTCCCTGGCCGGCCACGGTGCCCGCGAATGCGATAGACGTGCGCCATGCGCGCGCTCGCCCCGTCCCCGCCGCGCCCGTGAGCGGGCAGGAGCTCGACCCGGTCGTCGCGGCGCTGCGAGGGCAGATCTCGGCGCGGGACCTCGAGCTTCTCGCGGCTCTGAATGCGCGCCTGGAGCTCGTCGCGCGCCTGCGCGCGCACAAGGATCGCAGCGGACTGCCGTTCCTCGATCCCCGGCGTGAGGCGCAGCTGCTCGAGGATCTGCAGCGGGCCAACGCGGGGCCGCTCTCGGCGGAGGGGCTGCGGGAGATCTACACCGAGATCCTGGCGCTGACGAAGCGGGAGCTCGGACGGGCAGAACCGGGCGGGCGCTGAGGAGCACGGACGACGCCGGCGGGACGAGGGCGGCTGCTGCCCGAGGCGCGGCGATTTCCGGACGAAGGCAGACCCCCCGAGGGGGATCTCACCCCCCTGAGCAGAGGCTACCGCGTGCTTGTGGACGGGCGGGTGCCGCGGATGCGCCAAGATCGTGACGAGCGAGCGCAAACGACGAGAGGAGGAACGGTGGCCGAGGTCATGGTCGAGCGGGAGGGCGCTGTGCTGAGGATCACGCTGAACCGCCCCGAGGTGCTGAACGCGTTCAACCGGGCGGTGCACGCGGGCCTCGCCGCGGGTCTCGACGAGGCGCGCTCACCCGACGTGCGGGCCGTCGTGATCACCGGGGCGGGCCGGGGGTTCTGCGTCGGCCAGGACCTGACCGAGTTTCGCGACGCGCCCGGCGACATCCGCGACACGCTCGAGCAGACCTACCACCCGAACGTGCGCGCGATCCGCGCGCTCGAGAAGCCCGTGATCGCCGCGATCAACGGACCGGCGGCCGGCGCCGGCCTCTCGCTCGCCTGCGCGTGCGACATTCGCATCGCCGCCGAATCGGCCACGTTCGTCCCCGCGTTCATCGGCATCGGGCTCGTGCCCGACTCCGGCGGCACCTTCTTCCTCAACCGCCTGCTCGGCTTCGCGCGCGCGTTCGCCTGGATGACTGCGAACCGGCGCCTGTCGGCGCGGGAGGCCGAGGACTGGGGACTCGTCTCCGAGGTGGTGGAGGACGAGCGCCTGCCGCAGCGAGCGGCGCAGCTCGCCGCCACCTACGCCGCCCTCCCGACCCGCGCGGTGGGCATGACGAAGCGGCTGTTCGAGCACGCGACGACGGCGACGCTCGAGGAGCAGCTGCGGCTGGAGGCCGAGCTCCAGTCGGCCGCCACTCGCACCGAGGACTTCGCGGAGGGAGTCGCCGCCTTCCTCGAGCGGCGTCCGGCCCGCTTCGGCGGTCGCTGAGCCCGCGAGCGGCCGCGCGCTCGCGCCTCAGGCCTCGCCGCAGGCCCGGCAGAAGCGCGTGCCGACGCGCCGCGGCGCGCTGCAGCGCGCGCACGCCGCCACGACGGCTCGGCCGCAGCCCTCGCAGTGCTCGCCCTCGCCGACGAGGAAGCCGCAGAAGGGACACTGCCGCCTGCGCACGCGCCGCTGCGGCAGCCTCCTGCGCAGGTAGCGCTGGAGCGTCCAGAACGCGACGAGCGTGATCGCCGCGCCCGACAGCGAGAGCAGCAGCAGGCCGAGCTCGAACGGGTCGAAGTAGTCGGTCACATAGTCGCCCGTGACGACGAGCGCGAGCACCGCGCCGAGGGCAACCACCGCTCCCGCGAGCGGTAGGTAGCGAGAGTTGCGCCGCCGTAGCAGCGAGAGCAGGACGACGCCGACGACGAACGACGCGGCCGCGACGGCGAGTCGCAGGAGGAACGTGATCAGCTCCTCGCGGCGGCGGGCGCCGTCGTAGCGCTCGGCCTGCCGCTTGCGGGCCTCCTCGGCAGCCGGGCGGACCGCTGCGGCAGCCGTCGCGGCCGCGCTGCGCTCGCGCAGGGCGCCTGCGTAGCGCTCCTCGGCCGTGCGGTAGGCGGCC
>JACCZA010000060.1 GCA_013696185.1 Actinomycetota bacterium | reverse complement strand
CGCGGCCCGGCAGCTCGCCGAAGACGTCCTCGTGCGCGGCGTCGATCGCGCCCACCAGCTCGTGACCTTCGTCGATCTCCGCTCCGGGCGCGGTGACGTAGATCTCCCCCTCGAGCCCGTAATCGGGAAACCGCTCGGCCAGGCCGCGCACCATGTGGAGCACCTCCCGCCGGGCGACGCCCATCGGCTTCCGGGGCGGCACGCGCACGTCGAGGAAGAGGTCGGTGTGGTGCGGTGTCCGTGAGACGCGCCAGCCGAAGCCGCCCTTGACCGCGCCGACGTTGACGATCGCTTTCGCGCCGCGATACGCGTTCGACGGATCGTCCTCCCACGTCGGGATCCAGTCGAGCACCGCGCTCGTGACCTCGTGCATCCGCAGGATCGAGTTCTCGCCGCGCTTCCCCTCGCTGAACGCCGTGTGGATGAAGTTGCCCTGCGTCGAGAGCCGCAGCCAGAGCGAGCCGAAGTGCCCGAGCACGACCTTGCCCTCCGTCGGCTCGCCGAGGATGCACATGTCTGCGACGCCGCCGTGCGAGACGAGGTAGCGGGAGCCCGCCGCGTAGCCGCGGAACTCGCCGCCCTGTGCCTCGCCCCACTGCGTCTTCTCGATCTCGCCGCAGACCGCGGCGATCATCAGGTCACCGCGCAGCCGCACGCCGGCGTCCGCGAGAGCGCGCAGCGCCTCGACGTAGCAGGCGAGGGCGCCCTTCATGTTGGAGATGCCGAGCCCGTACAGCCTGCCCTCGCGCACGAACGGACTGGGCTGGAAGCCGGGTACGTGCGAGAGCCAGGGCTCGCGGCCGGAGTACGACGTGTCGACGTGTCCGTTGAGCATCAGCGAGGCCCCGCCCCCCGCGCCCTCCCGGATGCCGAGCACGTTCGCGCGCCCGTCCTCGACCTGCTGCCACTGGACGGCGAGGCCCATGTCGCGGAAGGTCTCCGCCATCAGACCGGCCATCCCCTCCTCGTCGCCGGTGAAGCTCGGGGTCGCGATCGCCCGGCTCGCCCAGGCGACGAGCCGCTCGCGGTCGATCTGCAGCGCGCTCACCGGAAGTGCGGCAGGACGTCCTTGCCGAAGAGCTCGATCTGCTCGTGCCTCCGGTCGCCCCACAGCTCGAGCATGATGTGGGTGCAGCCGGCGTCGCGGTACTCCTCGATCGCCTCGATGCAGTCCGCGGGCGTGCCCGCGATCGGCTTGCACTTGTCCAGGATCGCGTCGGTCACCTTCGCCTTCGCGGCGAGGCGGCCGCCCTCCTCCATCGCCTCGGCGACGGGACGGATCTCCTCCTGCTCGAGGCCCGCGAGGTCGAGCAACGTGTCCGCCGAGCCCTGGATGTTCTGCACCTTGTTGGCGAGGTACATGCCGGCGATCTCGCGCGCGCCGTCGCGGCCCTCGTCGCGGTCGGAGGCGTGGATCGACGCCACGATCGTGCAGCCGAGGTCGACGCCGTCCGGGTCGCGTCCCGCCTGCGCGGCGCCCTGCTCGACGTTCTGCCGCGTGTAGCGCACGAAGGCGGGCGTGGTGATGCTCGGCGTCAGGAGCCCGTCACCGATCTCGCCTCCGAGCTGCTGCATCAGCGGCGCCGTTCCCGCCACGTAGACGGGCACCCCACCCTCGGGAGCGTGCGCCTCGGAGGAGATCGCCGGGACGTCTGCACTGAAGACCTTTCCCTCGTACTCGAAGCGCTCGCCGGAGAGCACCCCGCGCACGATCTCGACGCTGTCGCGCATGTGCGCGAGCGGCTTGGTGACCTTTGGCGGCCCGCCCTGCCTCGTGTTGTTCAAGAAGATCTTCGACGTCCCGAAGCCGACCACGAAGCGGCCGGGGCCGGCGGCCTCCTGCACCACCCGCGCGTCCATCGCGACCTGGACGGGATGCCGCGTGTAGGGCGAGATGATCCCCCAGCCGATCGTCAGGCGCGTCGTCTCCCGCGCCATCAGGGCCGAGACGACGGTGGAGCCGCGCGCCTCCATCCCGTGCTTGCGCCACCAGGGGTAGGCCTCGGCGAGCCAGACCGTGTCGAGGCCCGCCCGGTCCATCGTGCGCGCCGACTCGAGCATCTCCTCGAGCGGCTCCATCGTCAGCTGCATCACGCCGATGCGGAAGGGCACGGCCATGGGCGTCCCTCGCCGCTTGCTAGGACGGGTCTTCGGTGGACGTGGTCGGTCCGGTCGGCTCGGGGTCGTAGGCCTCGGGGCTGAGCGGATTGAGGCCCTCGTCCGCCCCGCTCGACCCCTCGCTCTCGGCGGCGTC
The DNA here is from genome assembly GCA_013696185.1 of Actinomycetota bacterium. GTDB lineage: Bacteria > Actinomycetota > Thermoleophilia > Gaiellales > Gaiellaceae > JACCZA01. Next base: position 155 of record JACCZA010000060.1, on the reverse strand, counting down.
GGCCTCGGGCGAGCTCTCGGCCGAAGGACCGGGATGCTCGACATTCGGGCGGCTCGGAACCGACGCTCCCGGCGCCGCGCCCTCGGGGCTCTCGCCCGAGCCCTCGTCCGGCGTCCACTCCACCGGCGCCGGCGGCCTGACGCCCGGCTCGGCGC
>JACCZA010000055.1 GCA_013696185.1 Actinomycetota bacterium | reverse complement strand
TACGTCGAGGCGCTGCGCGCTCTCGCGGACGCCGGCGTGCGGCTGCGCGGTGACCTGATGATCGCCGCGGTTTGCGGCGAGATCGAGAAGACGCAGTGGGGCGAGGCACAGGGCGGCGAGTTCCGCGGCTACGCGGCGGGCTCCCGCTACCTCGTCTCGCACGGCGGCGTCGCGGACATGTGCATCCTCGGCGAGCCGACGGAGGGCAAGGTCGTCCTCGGGCACTTCGGCTCGCTCTGGCTGCGGCTCTCGACGCAGGGCAACTTCATCCACACGGCGTTCACGGAGGGCAAGCGCGGGCTGAACTCGATCCTGCGCATGCGGGAGGTGCTCGACGCCGTGCTCGAGTGGATTCCGACCTGGGAGGACGATCCCGAGAACGCCTACCGGGGAGCGAAGGCGATCGTGAACGTGGGCGCGATCCAGGGGGGGTTCGGCTGGCGCGTCTCGCGCACCCCGCACCGCACCGACCTCTTCCTCGACGTGCGCGTCCCGCCGACGAAGCCGATGACCCTCGCACGCGCCCAGGTGCTCGAGCTGGCTCGGGGGTTGCGCGAGCGCTTCCCCGCCTACGGCGTCGAGGCGGAGGTCTACGTGACCGCTCCCGGCGCCGAGATCGCGGAGGATCATCCACTGATCGCAGCGGTGGACGAAAGCCACGAGGAGGTCTTCGGCACGCGACCGGAGCGGGACGTGACGCGGTGGTTCTCCGACGCCTCGGCACTCACGCGCTACGGCGTCCCGACAGTCAACTACGGGACCTCGACCGGGCTGCTCGACACGGACTACGGCGAGAACCTCGAGATCGAAGGGCTGGTGAAGATGGCGCACGTGTACGCACTGGCGGCGACCAAGGTGTGCGGGGTGGCCGCATGAAGCTCGTCACGTTCGACGGGGGGCGTGTGGGGAGGGTCGACGCGGACGACGTCGTGGTGGAGCTCGACGCGCCGAACATGCGCAGCCTGTTCGAGGCGGGCGCCGTGCCGCGGGCGACGGGGAGGACGTTCCCGCTCGCGGAGGTGCGGCTGCGTGCGCCGATCGTCCCGCGCAAGCTCTTCCACACGGCCGGCAACTTCCGCGAGCACGAGGAGGAGTCGAAGCGGGTCGGCTGGTCGCACAAGATCAACCCCTGGATCTTCTTCTTCCAGAACGTCGACGCGATCGTCGGGCCGGACGAGCCCGTCGTCTATCCGGAGCACCTGACGAGCGAGCTGGACTACGAGCTCGAGCTGGCGATCGTGATCGCGAAGGCGGGCAAGCACTTCGGGCCCGAGGAGGCCGAGGACTACATCGGCGGCTTCCTCGTCTTCAACGACATCACCGCCCGGGACATCCAGCGGCGCGAGATGGAGTCCGGCGTCTTCGCCTTCTCGAAGGCGATCGACACGTTCTGCCCGCTCGGGCCCTGGATCGTCACCCCGGACGAGATCCCGGACCCGCACGACCTCGCGATGGAGCTCCGCGTCAACGGGGAGCCGCGCCAGGTGTCGCACATGAGTCGCATGGCGGTCACGATCCCCGAGCTGATCGCCCACTTCTCGCCGCTCGGCTACGCCGCGGGCGACGTGATCACGACGGGCACGGTCTCGGGCGTGGCCGGGTTCGACCCGAACGCGGCGTCGCTCTACCTGCGCCCGGGTGACGTGATGGAGGCCGAGATCGAGCGCGTCGGGGTGATGCGCAACCCCGTGATCTCGTGGAAGGAGGCCCACGGCGAGCCGGCGCCCCCGCGCCCCGACTGGGCACCTGTGCCGGGTGTGTAGCGCTCTCTCCACAGCTCGCTCGTTCGGACCCGGGGAGGGACCCGCCCTGGGCATGTCTCGGCGAGGCGTGTCCGCCGGCGGTTGCAGGCCGTGAGCTGGCCGCGCGACGAGGCGAAGCTCGCGCGGGTGCGCGCGCTGATGGCGGAGCAGGAGCTCGACGCGCTCGTCGTCCGCGCGCCCGACAACGTCGTCTACCTGACGAGCTTCTGGGGGATGAAGGGCTACGACGTCGCGGTCTTCCCGCGGGAGGGGGAGCCGACGCTGATCGCCCTCGAGCCCTCGCGCGAGGACGCCGAGCGGAACGCCTGGACCTCCGACATCCGCCTCTTTCGCGGCTACGACGAGCGCGATCCCCGCCCGCCGACGCTCCGGGCGCTCGAGCTCGCGCTCGAGGTCTCCCGCGGCTACGAGCGCGTCGGGCTCGAGCTCTCGCTCGGCACCCAGGCCTCCGACCGCATGGTCGGCGAGCCGACCACGTTCACGCAGGGCTGGTTCGAGGCGTGGCCGCGTGCCGTCGACGCGACGCCGCTCCTGGTCGAGGCGCGCGCGGTCAAGACCGAGCAGGAGATCGAGCGGATGCGCCTCGCCAACGACCTCGCCGCGCTCGCCATGGAGCACGTGCAGGAGCGCCTGCGGCCGGGGATGCGGGAGAGCGAGGTCGGGGCGATGTGGGAGGGCTTCGTGCACGGCCAGGGCACGGGCTTCAGGGGGCAGGTCGAGCTGGCGCGCGGCTTCTCGCTCGTCTGGTCCGGGCCCGGCATCCGGACGTTCACGGCGACGGGCGACCGCCCGGTGCAGGAGCACGAGCCGACGCTCTTCGAGATCTGGGTCTGCACCGACGGCTACTGGTGCGACCACACGAAGAACCTCTGCCCCGGCGAGCCGAGCGAGGCGTACGAGCGCCTGCTCGACCAGCTGCTCGAGGTCTACGGCGCGGCCATCGCGCACTGCCGGCCGGGCGCGAGCCTGCCCGAGCTCGATCGCCTGATCCGCGAGGGGATCGCGCGTGCCGGCTATCCGGGCCAGCCCTCGCATCCGGTCTGTCACGGGGTCGGCGCGCGGGCGCACGAGCCGCCGTACGCACACCAGGCCGGCGGCGGCACGATCGAGGCGGGGATGGTGCTCGCGCTCGAGCCCGGGATCTACTGGGAGGGTGGGGGCGGTCTGCGTGTCGAGGACAACTTCCTGATCACCCCGGGCGGAGCCGAGCAGCTCTCCCGCTTCCCGGACGACTTTCGACGCCTATGAGCGCGTCCCGGATCTGGACGGGCTCGCTGAACGACAGCTTCCGGCTGGGCGGCCGGGTCGGCCTCTACGACACCACGCTGCGCGACGGTGAGCAGACCGTCGGGGTCGTGCTCGACCCCGGGGCGAAGCTCGAGATCGCGGGTCAGCTCGACCGCCTCGGGATCGATCGGATCGAGGCCGGCTTCCCGCGGGTCTCGGCGGAGGACGCCGAGGCGGTGGCACTGATCGCCGCCGCGGGCCTGCGGGCGGAGGTGTGGGGCTTCTCGCGCGCCGTCGCCGCCGACGTCGAGCTGCTCGTCGAGCTCGGCCTCACGGCCTCGGTGATCGAGTCGCCCATCTCCGATCTGAAGCTCAAGGCACTCGGCGTGACGCGCGAGACGATGCTCGAGCGGATCGGCGCTGCCGTCTCCTTCGCCGTCGAGCACGGCATCACCGTCGCCTTCTTCGGCGTCGACTCGACGCGGGCCGAGGCGGACTTCTACGAGCGCGCTTACAGGACGGCCGTCGAGGCCGGAGCCCACGAGGTGGCGGTCGTCGACACGCTCGGGATCGCCTCTCCCGAGGCCGTCGAGCGGCTCGTCGCCCAGACCTGCGCGTGGGTCGGTCCCGACGTGCCCGTGCACTTCCACGGCCACAACGACTTCGGTCTCGCGACGGCGGCAGCGGTGGCCGCCGTGCGGGGGGGCGCGAGCTGGATCCAGGGGACGATCAACGGCATGGGCGAGCGGGCCGGCAACGCCAGCCTCGGCGAGGTCGCGCTCACGCTGCACGCGCTCTACGGCGTCGAGACGAACCTCCGCCTCGAGCACGTACGCGAGGTGTCCGCGCGCGTGCGCGAGCTGTCGGGGTACGCGCTCGAGCCGTGGAAGCCCGTCGTCGGCGAGACCCTCTTCCGGCGCGAGAGCGGCGCCGTCGCGAGCCAGTTCCACGATCCGCCCTCGATCGAGCCCTACTCGTCCGAGCTCGTGGGCGCCGAGCGCGGCATCGTGCTCGGCAAGAAGAGCGGCATCGACTCGATCCGGATCAAGGCGGAGGAGCTCGGCCTCAGCCTCTCGCAGGACGAGGAGCAGCGCGTGCTCGCGGCGGTGAAGGAGCTCGGCGCCGCCAAGCGGGGCCTCGTCTCCGAGGAGGAGTTCCGCGAGCTGGCCCGGCCGCACGGCGGCTGATCGAGCGACCCCGCCCGACGTGGGCCCGGCCTCGGCTACGACGCGTCGAACAGGTCGTCCACGCCCATCCGGCGGGCGACGAGGTTCGCCGTCAGGACGAGGTGAGCGCGCAGCGCTGCCTCTGCGCCGTCGGGGTCCCGGCGGATGCACGCGTCGAGGATCCGCTGGTGCTCACGGCGGCGACGCTCGATCGAGCCGCGGCCGGCGAGGGAGGCGATCCGGTAGCGCTCGCTGTTCTGCCAGAGCGGCCGGATCAGGCGTGGCAGCCAGTGCGAGCCCGAGGCCTCGTAGAGGCCGAGATGGAACTCGGCGTGCGCGAGGCGACCACCGCGGAGGTCGCCCGCGCGGGAGGCCGCGACATGCTCGGCGAGGCGCTGCGTGGCGAGCGAGGCCTCCTCGTCGCCGAAGCGCTCGGCGGCCTCGCGCACCGCGAGCGTCTCGAGTAGGAGTCGCGCCTGGTAGGTCTGACGCAGATCCTCGACGGAGAGCTGGCTCACCCGCGCGCCGCGGTGCGGGACGTGCTCTGCCAGCCCGAGGCGCTCGAGCTGGCGTACCGCCTCGCGCACCGGCATCGGGCTCATCTCGAGTTGGCGCGCCAGCCGCTCGAGGTGGAGCGGCTGGCCGGGCGCGAGCTCGCCGTTCAGGATGGCCTCCTGCAGCTCGGCGACGGCCCGCTCCGCCAGCGTCCGGTGCTTCGGCGTCTGCCGCGAGTCCGTCCTCCGTGTCGCCGCTCCCGCCACGTCGATCGAGTTTGACACTTGATCAGATATGGGTCAAAGTCGCTGTCGCGGCGGCCCGGGTGCCGGGCTCGCGCACGAGGAGGCCCGATGAAGTTCAGTCTCTACTCCGAGCTCCAGAGCTGGCCCGGGAAGTCGTGGGAGCAGATGTACGGCGAGGTGCTGGAGCAGGTCGTCAACGCCGACCGACTGGGCTACGACGCCTACGCGATCATCGAGCACTTCTTCTTCCCGAAGTTCTCGATCTCCGCGAACCCGCTGGCCTTCTTCGCCGCTGCGGCGCAGCGAACGCAGCGGATCGTCTTCCGCACGCTCCTGCACAGCCTGCCGTACCACAACCCGCTGATCCTGGCCTCGGAGATCGCCGTCGCCGACATCCTGCTCGGCGAGCGCTACGAGTTCGGCGTCGGCCGCGGCCACGGCTGGATGCCCCCGAAGGCCGGCCTGCCGCTCGACGAGGAGTCGCGCGGGCGCTACGAGGAGGCGGTCGAGCTGCTCTTCACGGCGCTCGAGAACGACAGCTTCTCGTTCGACGGCACGTACTTCCAGGTCGAGAGCTCGGGCATCGTGCCGCGACCGAAGCGCAAGTTCCGGGTCTTCCTCGGCGGCACGAGCGACCGGACGTACGAGCTCGCGGCCGAGCGCGGCTGGGCCGTCGTCGTCCCGCCCCTTCTGCCCTATGCGGCTCTCAGGGATCAGCTCGACCTCTACCGCACCCGGTGCGCCGAGCACGGCACGACGCCGGACATCGTCTGGATCCACGCCTGCTACATCGACGAGGACGAGGCCACGGCCCGGCGCGAGGCCGAGCAGGGCATGCGGGGCTTCCTCGCCGGCAACGCCTCGCCCCTGACGGAGTCGGCACCCCCGCCGACCGAGGAGCTGAACCGTGCGGGCTACGGCTTCTACGCCTCCGGCATCATGGAGCAGCTCGCCGCGACGCCGTACGACGAGATGATCGCGGGCGACATCGTCTGGGTCGGGACGCCCGCGCAGGTGATCGAGCGGATCGAGGCGGTGCAGGAGGTCTGCGAGGGCCTGACCGAGGTCTCGATCACGGTCAACGCCGGCGGGTTCGAGCACTGGAAGGCGATCAAGGCGCAGGAGCTGTTCGCCCAGCGCGTGATGCCGCACTTCCGGGACGCCGCTCCGCGCGAGACGCGCGAGCCCTCCTACGCCTGACGTGGGGGCTCCGCGCTGACAGAGCGAGTCTGCGTGATCGGCGCGGGGGTGATCGGCAGCCTCTTCGCGGGCCACCTCGCCCGCATCTGCGACGTCTCGATCCTGACGAGGCGGGAGGAGCACGCCCGCGCGCTGAACGAGCGCGGCCTGCGCGTCTCGGGCCGTCACGACTTCACGGCACGGGTGCGGGCTGCCGCCCGTCCGGAGGACCTGCCCGAGTTCGACCTCGGCATCGTGGCCACGAAGGGCACCGGCCTCGAGCCGGCGCTCGCGGCGCTCGAGGGCCACGCTCCGCGCGCGACGCTCATGACCGTGCAGAACGGGCTCGGCGCGGAGGAGGTCGTCCGTCGCCACGGCGCCTGGCCGATCGTCACCGGGGTGACCTTCATGAGCGGCACCCGGCACGACGACGCGCACGTCGAGTACATCCTCGACACCGAGACGTGGCTCGGCCCCTACGCAGGGCTTCCCTACGAGCGCGTCGAGGAGGTCGCCGAGCTGCTCGTCCGCTCGGGGCTCGAGGCGCGCGCCTTCCGAGACCTCATGCCCGCCCGCTGGTCGAAGCTCATCTTCAACGCGACGATCAACGCGGTGGCAGCCCTCACGGGCCTGCCGCACGAGGGACGCTTCGCGCAGGAGGAGCGGCTCGAGGACCTGGGCCACCTCGTCCACGACCTCGTCGACGAGGGCAAGCGCGTGGCCGCTGCGGCAGGGATCGAGCTGCACGAGGATCCCTGGGAGATGAACGTGCTCGCCACGCGCCGAGGCAGCGCACACCTGCCGTCGATGCTCGAGGACGTCGTGGCTCGGCGGCAGACCGAGATCGACCTGATCACGGGCGCGCTCGTGCGTGAGGCCGGCCGGCTCGGGGTGCCCGTGCCGTTGCACACGGCGCTCCTGCGGCTGGTCAAGGCGAAGGAGGCCTCGTGGCAGACGCAGGCGTCCTCGGTGCGGGCGGCCGCCTGACCCGTGGCCCCGGGACAGCTGACATCGCGGTCGCGTCGTCGTCTGAGTCAGCGGGGTGTCAAGCCATCCGCACGCTGCGGATCAAACGAGTGGAGGGAGACAGCATGAGTCGACCGAGCAATCGGACGGCGCTCGTCGCGACGTTCGTCGCCGCATGCCTCGGCGTGTCGGTGTTCGCCGCGGCGGCTGCCGGCAGGACGGACGGGGCGGCGGGAGCCAAGAAGCCGATCGTGATCGGGTGGGCGTTCGACAGCAAGGGCGCGATGGCCCCCTTCGACGGGCCGGCGCTCGCGGCGGCGAAGCTGCGCGTGAACCAGCTGAACGCGAAGGGCGGGGTCAGCGGCCGCCCGCTCAGCATCGTCACGTGCGACACGCAGGGCAACAAGCCGGCGATCGCGAAGGCGTGCGCGGCCAGGCTGCTCGGCAAGGCGAACGTCATCTTCACGACCTGCGACGTCGACTTCGCCGCTCCCGTCGTGCAGGAGTCCCTGAACCGGGGAGTCCTGACGGTCGCGCCGTGCATCGGCACCGACCAGATGGGGCCCAAGCGCTTCGGCAGCAAGGGCAAGCTCGCGTTCAGCTTCGGGAACGTCGCCCAGGACGAGGGCTCGGCGATGGCGGAGTACGCCTACCGCCGCGGGTGGCGGAGCGCGTCGCTCGCGACCGACACGGTGATCGTCTACTTCAAGAACGTCGTCCAGGCCTTCGAGGTGCGCTTCAAGCAGCTCGGCGGCAAGATCGTCGCGAAGGAGAGCTACCAGTCCCTCGGCGGGACCAACGTGCAGAACGCGGTCAGCCGCCTGAACGGCGTCAAGGCCGACGTGATCGTGACGTCGACCGCCGGGGCCTTCGGCGCCCTCTCGACCATGGTGTCGGGGCTCAGATCGCTCGGTAACAACACGCCGATCCTCAACTCGTGGGCGGGCGACGGCACGTACTGGCTGCCCAAGAGCCCGAAGGTCACGAACTACTACTTCGTCACCTATGCCTCGGCGTTCGGAGACGACCCGAGCAAGGCCGTGAACCAGCTGGCGAAGCAGGTCAAGGCAGCCACCGGAGGGTTCCTCACGGGCCCCGCCGCGATCGACGGCGTGGCCGCCGCGATCAGGCAGGCCGGGGGCTCCACGAACGGGGCAGCGCTCGCCACCCGGATGGAGCGGTTCAAGCGGCTGCAGACGATCTCGGGCCGCGTCAGCTTCTCGCCGCAGCTGCACTCGGTCTTCGGCCGGGAGTACCGGGTGCTCCGCATCGAGGACAACCAGGCGAAGGTCGTCGGGGCGGTCACCGCGAAGGTCGTCGCCAAGATCTAGCGCGGGTGTGGCGGACGAGAACCGGCAGGACGACGGCCGGCGGCCCGGGGCGACGCTCCGGGCCGCCGGCGTCGCGCGCTCCTTCGCAGGAGTGCGCGCGCTCCGCGGCGTCTCCCTCGAGCTCCACCGCCACGAGGTCGTCGGCCTGATCGGCCCGAACGGCGCCGGGAAGTCGACCCTCGTCAACGTGCTCAGCGGCTTCGACCTGCCCGACGCCGGCACCGTCGAGCTCGAGGGCCGGGAGATCACGTCGTGGAGCCCGCACCGGCGCGGCCGCCACGGGCTCGCGCGCACCTTTCAGCACAGCCACGCGTTTCGCTCGCTGAGCGTGCGCGAGAACGTCGAGATCGCCGCCCTCGGGGTGGGGGCGGGGGCGCGCGAGGCGCGGCGGCGGGCCGGAGAGCTGCTCGACCTGCTCGGCCTCTCGGCGCACGAGCACGCGACGGCGGGCGCGCTCTCCCACGGCGACGAGCGACGTCTCGGCGTCGCCCGCGCGCTCGCGACACGGCCGGCGTTCGTGCTCATGGACGAGCCGGCCGCCGGCCTGCCGGAGAGCGAGGTGCCCGGCTTCGAGGCGGTCGTCCGCTCGGTGCGCGACGAGCACGGAGCCGGCGTCCTCTTGATCGACCACAACATGGCGCTGATCATGGCCGTCTGCGACCGCATCCACGTGCTCGACCAGGGCCAGAGCCTCGCCGAGGGGACCCCGGGGGAGATCCGCGAGAACCTGGACGTCGCCTCCGCCTACCTCGGAGAGAGCGCCCTCGTGGAAGCGGAGTCCGGATGAGCGCAGGGGCGCCGCTGCTCGAGCTCGACGGCCTCGTGGTGCGCTACGGCCCCGTCACGGCGGTGCGCGGGCTGACCCTCAGCGTCGGTGCGGGCGAGATCGTCGGGCTGATCGGGGCGAACGGGGCGGGGAAGTCGACGGCGCTGCACGCGGTGATGGGGCTCGTGCCGGCCGCCGGAGGCGACATCCGCCTCGCGGGCAGGTCGATCCGCGGTCGGGCGCCGGAGGCGGTCGCGCGGGGCGGGATCGCGCTCGTGCCCGAGGGCCGCCGGATCTTCTCCGAGCTGACCGTGGAGGAGAACCTGAGGCTCGGCCTCGCCGGACGCCGCTCCCGCGAGGGCACGGCGGGCGACCTCGAGCGTGCGTACGAGCTCTTCCCCGTCGTGTTCGAGTTCCGGCGCCGGCAGGCGGGGGCGCTCTCGGGCGGCCAGCAGCAGCAGCTCGCGATCGCACGCGCGCTCGTCGCGCGCCCGGACGTTCTCCTCCTGGACGAGCCGTCGCTCGGGCTCTCTCCGACGGTCGTCGACGTCGTCTTCGACGCGCTCGCGACGATCCGGGACGGCGGTCTCGCGATCCTCCTCGTCGAGCAGCGGGCGCAGCGCACGGTAGCGCTCGCCGAGCGCAGCCACGTGCTGTCGAACGGCGAGGTGCGCCTGACGTTGACCCCGGGGGACGCGGAGGACACCGAGACCATGATCGGCGCGTACTTCTCGTGACTGCGCCTGCGCCGGGGGGCCTTCCCCTCGCGGAGATCCTCGTGATCGACTGGCAGACGCTCGCCGACGCGGTCGGCCTCGGCTCCGTGTACGCGCTCATGGCGGTCGGGATCGGGCTCGTGTTCGGGGTGCTCCGGCTCGTCAACTTCGCGTACGGCCAGCTCGTGATGGCCGGCGCCTACGCGCTCGCGCTCGCCTCCGAACGGGGCTGGCCGGTCTGGGCGGGCATCCTCCTCTGCTTCGCCGCCACGCTCGCGCTGTCGCTCGCGATGGAGCGGCTCGTCTTCCGGCCGCTGCGCACGCAGTCGCCGGCGGTGATGCTCGTGGCGACGTTCGCCGTCGCCTTCCTGCTGCAGAGCATCGCCCTCCTCTGGTTCGGCTCGCTCGGCAAGATCGCCGCCTCGCTCGCGAGCCTGAACCAGCCGGTCACCGTCGGCGGCGTCGACATCCGCAAGATCACGCTCGTCGCGATCGCCGTGGCGGCCGCCTGCCTGATCGCCCTCGTCGCGCTCCTCGGTCGCACGAGCGTCGGTCTGCACATGCGCGCCGCGGCGATCGACTTCCGCACCGCGCGTCTGCTCGGCGTACGGGCGAACCGCGTGATCGGGTCGGCGGTGCTCGTCTCCGGCCTGCTCGCCGCGATCGTTGCGATCATGCTCACCGTGCAGACGCCGCTCGTGACCCCCGAGTTCGCGCTCAGGGACACGATCGTCGTGCTCGCGGGGGTGGTCGTCGGCGGCATGAACCGGCTGCTCTCGGCGACGCTAGGCGGCTTCGCGATCGGCTTCGCGTCAGGCTTCCTCGGCGGCGCGCTGCCGACCGACCAGAGCCAGTACCTGCCGTCCTTCCTCTTCGGGGTCGTGATCCTCGTGCTGCTCGTGCGCCCGGGCGGCCTGTTCACGCGGCCCGGGCGCGCGGCGGTGGAGCGGGTGTGACGAGGGCGCGGGCGCTGACCGAGGCCCTCGGGCCGGTCCTGCTCGTGACGATCACGGGCCTCGCCGGCTCGCTGTTCGCCCGGTCGACCGAGATCTACTTCATCAACGCCCTCGTGGCGGTGGCGATCGTGGTCGCCCTGTACGTCTTCGTCGGCACCTCGGGCGTGCTCTCCTTCGGCCACATCAGCTTCGTCGCGGTCGG
>JACCZA010000052.1 GCA_013696185.1 Actinomycetota bacterium | reverse complement strand
ATGCGCGCGACGAAGTAGGCCGCGGCGAGCGCGCCGGCGCCGGCCACGAGGAGCACGGGCAGCCAGCGGAACTCGCGCCGGGTTGGCTGGGGCCCGGGATGCGCTCGCGCGGGCTCGAGCCTCGGTGCCGCGGACGAGGGTGGATTGCCGCCGGGAGTCTCGCGCCTGGGATCGACGAAGCGGGTGGACAGCGAGACGGCGATCAGGACGACGGCGAGGAGGACGAGCCCGGCGAGGTTCCGCCGCTTGCGCTGCGGCGGCACCTCGGCACCCCGACCGGAGACGACGAGCCACGCGCCGATCAGGAGGCTGAGCAGGCCGAGCGCGAGGGAGAGGCTGAAGAGGTAGTCCCAGAACACGCTCGGAGGCTCGCGGTCGGCGAGCTCGCCGCCTCCGGGCGAGCGGTGGCCGCGGCTCGCGAGGGCGACGAGGGCGAGCAGGGCGAGCAGGGCGGCTCCGAGCAGGGCGAGCCTGCGCGGGCCACCGGGACCGCGGCGGACACGACGTGGCTCGCTCGTCGCTGTCCGTGTCGGCTCCACCGTCTCTTCCTTGGACGCTAGCAGCGCCCATCCGTCGGTCACGGCCCCGCGCACCGCGGGCGGCGGACGTACAGTTGGCCCGTGGCGGGCCAAGCGGAGAGGACGGCGCAGAGCCCCTGGGTGGAGCGCGGCGCCCGGCTCGGCTTCGTCGCGAAGGGGCTCCTGTACGCGCTCGTCGGCATTCTCGCGATCGAGATCCCGCTCGGGCTCGGGGGCAAGACGACGGACCGTCAGGGAGCGCTGCGAACGGTCGCCGCCAAGCCCTTCGGCGAGGTGCTCCTGCTCGCTCTCGCCCTCGGCCTGGCCGGCTACGCGTTGTGGCGCCTCGTGCAGGCGTTTCTCGACCGCGACGACGAGGGGAGCGGGCTCAAGGGCCTGGCCAAGCGGGCCGGCTACCTCGCCCGGGGCGTGCTCTACGGGGGGCTCTCCGTCCTGGCGGTGTCGATCGTGGTCGGCGCCGGCTCGGGGGGCTCGAGCGAGCAGGAGGAGACGGCGCGGGTGCTCGACTGGCCGCTCGGGCGGTGGATCGTGGGCGCGGCCGGTCTCGGCTTCCTCGCCGCGGCGGGCTTCAACGGCTACCGCGCGGTCAGCCAGAAGTTCCGCGACGACCTGCGGGAGCAGCAGATCGACTCCGCCGCCCGGCCGTGGGTCACGGTCGTCGGCGTCGTCGGGCACGCGGCTCGCGGGGTCGTCTTCGGGTTGATCGGCCTCTTCCTCGTGCGGGCTGCCTACCGGTACGACTCGAAGGAGGCGATCGGTCTGGACGGGGCGCTGCGGAAGCTCGCCCAGGCGAGCTACGGGAGCTGGCTGCTCGGCCTCGTCGCGGCCGGTCTCGTCGCCTACGCGCTCTTCTGCTTCGTGCAGGCGCGCTACCGCCGCCTCTGACCGCGGCTCGACGGGACGGCTCGGGTCCGGACTCGGCCGGGCGTCGGGTCAGCGGAGGTCGTACTCGTCGCCGCGCAGCTCCGCCGAGCGCGCGAACACGGTGGCGAGCGCGAGGGCGAGCGCGCACCAAGCGAGCAGGCCGAGCGCCAACCATGTGACCCAGGAGGGCATTGGCGTAGTGAAGAGCATGCGCCGGGCCGGCGCATCCCTCCAGAGGGGGAGTCGTCAGGCCCCGCCGGACTCCGCGCGGAGGACCGCCTGGGACTGCGTCACGCGGGCGACCGGCCGGCCCTCCGCGTCGAGCACGTCCGTCTCGACGACGATCACCGAGCGACCGCTCCGCAGCGGGCGCGAGACCGCCTCGACGGCTCCCGCTCGCACGGCCCGCAGGAAGCTCGTGCTCGACTGGATCGTCGCGGTGCCGCTCGCGCCCTCCGGCAGGTTGAGGAACGCACACGTCGCCGCGGCGCTGTCGGCGAGAGCCATGATCGCGCCGCCGTGCAGGACGCCGCCTGCGGTGCAGCGCGCCTCGGCCCAGGGCAGGCGCGCCCGCACCTCCTCGCGCGCGCTCGCGAGCACCTCGATCCCGAGCGCCCCTGCGAAGGGCATCAGCCGGTGCCAGGTCTCCGTCTGGCGCGTGTCCACCTCGTCGCTCAACGCGGGGAGGATGCCACGCGGGCGGAACCTCAGGCGCCGCCGCCCTCGAGCACGGCGACGAGACCGGTTCGCGGCGGTCGCGGGCGTCCGTCCTCCACGCGCTTTGCCAGCAGCCGCGCGGCGAGCCGGTCTGCGAGCGCCATGATCGCGAGCGCCGGATTCGCCGCACTCTGCGTCGGCATCACGCTGCCGTCTGCGACGAGCAGGTTGGGGACGCCCCACGCCCGGTGGTCGGAGTCGACCACGCTCTCCTCCGGCGAGGTTCCCATGCGGGCGCCCCCGACGAGGTGGGCGTAGCGGTCGATCGTCAGCGTGTCCTGCGCGCCGGCCGCGCTCCAGACGTCGTTCATCACGCGCTTCGCGTAGGCGATGTTGGCGCGATCGTTGTCGCACTGGGTGTAGTCGAAGCGCGCGATCGGCAGGCCGTTGTGATCGGTCTCGTCGGCCAGCGTGACGCGGTTGTCGGGGAGCGGCAGCAACTCGGCGAGGCAGCCGACCACGGCCCAGTGGTTGTAGTCGCGCATGTACTCGCGCAGGGCCGCGCCCCAGTGCCCGTCGCCCCGCACGTGCTCGGCCCAGCCGATCGGCAGCGGCCCGACCGACTGGAGCGAGAAGCCGCGCGCGAAGCCGCGCGACTCGTCGGTCTCGTAGAAGTCCTCCGAGGAGATCTCCGGCGGCGGGCCCTTGTACATCGAGAGGCGCTCGGGAAAGCGGCCCGCCACCTGCGGTGCCCCTTGCACCATCACGTAGCGGCCCACCTGGTCGTCGTTGTTCGCGAGCCCGTGCGGATAGCGGGCGCTCGTCGAGTTGAGCAGCAGGCGCGGCGTCTCGATCGAGTAGCCGGCGACCGCGACGAGGGCGGCGCGCTGGTGGTGCTCGCGACCCTCCCGCACGTAGGTGACCCCGGTGCAGCGGCCGGTCCCGTCGATCTCGATGCGGACCGCCATGCTGTTCGTGCGGATCTCCACGCCGTGCTCGATCGCATCGGGTACGTGCGTGACGAGCGGGCTCGCCTTCGCGTTCACCTTGCAGCCCTGGAGGCAGAAGCCACGGTAGATGCAATGCGGCCGGTTGCCGAAGACCCCGTTCGTGATCGCGACCGGGCCAACGCGCATCCGGATGCCGCAGGCGCGGGCGCCCTCCCAGGCCCGCTCGGCCGCGCCGGTGATCGGATGGGGTCCGTGCGGATAGCCGTGGGGGTCGCCCCAGGGCCAGTGCTGCCCGGCAACCGGGAGCTCCCGCTCGACCCGCTCGAAGGATGCCTTCAGGTCCCAGTAGGAGATCGGCCAGTCGGCGCCGACACCGTCGCGCGTCCTCACCTCGAAGTCGGAAGGATGGAACCGCGGTGCGTACCCCGCGAAGTGCGCCATCGACCCGCCGACGCCGTGGCCGGAGTTGTTCTTGCCCATCTCGACCGGGTCCTCGCCGCCGACGATCCGCTTCTCGTTCCAGTAGAGGGCGTGCGCTCCCTCCTCGTCGCTCACCCAGTCCTCGTCCGGATCCCAGAAGGGGCCCTTCTCGAGCACGACCACCCGCCAGCCGGCACGGCCGAGGCGCTGCGCGAGCACGCTGCCGCCCGCGCCGCACCCCACGATCACGAGATCGACCTCGTCGCCGTCACGGTGGCGCTGCATGCGCTCGCGGTTGGGAACGCCGCGACGGTGCGGGTCGAGCAGGAAGGCCGAGTCGTTGTCCTTCGGCCGCAACGAGCCCTTGAGCACGAGGCCGGCGCCCTTCACTCGAGCCCTCGCTCCTTGACGTCGCCGACAGGATCGACAGCGAACGCCTCGTCCTCGGTCCACTCCTCGTGCTGGTCGATGCCGAGGCGCATGTAGCCGCGCGGGTAGGCCGGCCCGGGGAAGCCGATCTCGTTCCAGGCCCAGGGGTGCGAGTAGAACGCCGCGAGGATCGCCCGCATGGCTACCTGGAACGCGCGCGGGATCTGCTCCCAGGTGCCTCCCTCGACCTCGTCGTCGGCGAGGTGGCCGCAGATCTCGAGCCGCAGCTCCTCGGGCACACGGCCGAACGCGTCGCCGCCGCGAGCCCGCGCCTCCTCGTCGAGCGCGCGGGCGAGGAGGCGCCAGGTCTCGCGGTCGTCCGGCATGTCGGCGTACTGGTAGCCGTCCAGGCGGCCCGTGTGCAGCTTCTCGTCGACGTAGGCGAGTACCGGGATGCGCGGCTCGCGGGTCTGGTGCATGACCGTGTCGCAGAACGCCTTCAGGGTCTCCACCTCGGCGGCGTCGAAGAAGCGAAACGGCGGCGGGTTCTCCACCCGATCCAGGATCAGCGTGCGGGTCGGCCCGTCCCAGTGGCTCGTGAAGGCGAGGATGTCGAGGTCGGGGTAGCGGCCGTGCATCTGCGGCGTCGTGCCGCGCCGCTGGCGGGGCAGCCCGTCGGGATCGGCCTGGTTGCGACCCGCCTGCTTCGGGAGGTGGGAGGCGTCGCGGAAGCCGTCGCTCACGGGCGCTCGCGCTCGACAACCGCTGCGAGCAGCCCGATCGCGCCGACCATCACGAGCGACCCGGGTGCGAGGAGCGGCGGGCCCATCACGAGGTTGTAGAGCGGCTCCTTGAAGCCGCCCGGCTTGCGTCGCACCCCGCGGATGTGCGTGACGACGCCGATCAAGCCGTCGAGCGCGTACAGCGCGGACACCGCAGGCAGCCAGCGCCTGGCCGCACGCTCCGAGAAGACACCCGCCACCCCGGCGAGCGCGAGCGGCGGGGTGAGGACGATCGGCGTCCACATCCACTTGTCGCCGAAGGAGCCGCGATAGTGCTCGAAGTAGATCTCGAGCCCGAGCGGCAAGGCCGCGGCGGCGGTCGCGGCGGAGAGCGTCCGCTGCATCCGTCCGCGTCTCACGTCCCGCCAGAAGCTGTCACTGCGACTTCGCATCGTTCTTCCTCTCTCTCGGGCGTGCAGGGCAGGTCTCGCTCGCTTCGGCTCCGGTTCGCCTGTGGTGGCGGCGCGAGCGCCTCGCGCGGAGTCGCACCGGATCCTCGTCCGCGAATCTGAGCGAGCGGTCCCGACCGCGTGAAGATCGGCTCACGCGGTCGGCGGCGCTTGCCGCAGTCTGGCTCGCATGGGCACTCGTGATCGTGGGATGATCGGCTCGCTGTGCTGAAGACGATCCTGGTGGGCTTCGACGCAAGCGACTCCGCCGAGCGGGCACTCGGGCGTGGCGCGGACCTCGCCGAGGCGCTCGGTGCGCGCCTCGTCGTCACGAGCGTCGCCGTCCTGCCGGTGTCCATGCCCGGGATCGACGCCGCGCTTCCCGGCGCCCCCGCGCAGTTCGCGGCGGCAGGTGTCGACGAGCTCGAGCTGAACGAGCGGCACCTCGAGCGGGCCCGCGCGCTGCTCGCGGAGCGCCCGGTCGAGACGGAGTTCGTGGCCGAGGTGGGCGCTCCCGCGGAGCGGATCGTCGAGCTGGCCGAGGAGCACGGGGCGGACCTGATCGTCGTGGGCACGAGAGAGCCGGGCTTCCTCGCGCGGCTGCTCCAGGGAAGCGTGAGCGAGGACGTCTCGCGCGCGACCCACCGCGACGTCATGATCGTGCACTGAGGCGAAGGTATCGAGCGGATCGGCTCGCCTCTTCGGCCGTGATTGTGTTGGCTGGTGCGAGCGAGTAAGGTCGTAGCCGCAGTTCCGTACCGGAGCTGTGTCCGGGGGGGTTTTCTGTGGCCGCTCGACAAACCTTTCTTTCCACCCTGCGTTCTCGGCGACGCCGAGCCTTCGTCGCCGTACTCGCGGTGCTGTGCGCGGGCACCGCTCTGGCCGTGGGCGCTCCGAGCGCCCAGGCCGCAGGCCCTGCGGCCGTCTCGATCCAGGGAACGCAGTTCCTGAT
>JACCZA010000041.1 GCA_013696185.1 Actinomycetota bacterium | reverse complement strand
CCCCCCCCCCCCCCCCCCCCCCCCCCCCCCCCCCCCCCCCCCCCCCCCCCCCCCCCCCCCGGCCCGCAAGCTGCCGCGCCTCGAGCGGGTGCTCGACGCCCCCGCGCTGTTCTCGGTCGCCTACGGGGAGATCGCGTCGTCGCTCTACTTCGCGCTCGGCATCATCGCCCTGCACGCGCTCGGCTTCACGCCCGCCGTCCTGCTCGCGGCCGGCATCCTCTTCCTCCTCGTCGCCTTCTCCTACGCGGAGGGCACCGCGGCCATCCCCGAGACGGGCGGCGCGGCCACCTTCGTGCGACGCGCCTTCGACGACCTCTGGGGCTTCGTCACGGGCTGGGCACTCTTTCTCGACTACCTGATCGTGATCGCGCTCTCCGCGCTCACGCTGCCGCACTACCTCGGGGCCGCGCTCGGCCTCGACGGGTTGCGCGGGCGGCCATGGGACGCCGTCGTGGGCGTGGGCGTGATCGTGCTCATCGCCTCGGTCCGGCTGACGCGGCGCGCGCGTCTGTACCGCTCGGCGATCGCCGTCGCGATCGTCGACCTCGGCACGCAGGTCCTGCTCGTCGTGCTCGGTCTCGCGTTTCTCCTCTCCCCCGACGCGCTCGCGCGCGGCACCGACCTCGGCACCGCCCCGACCTGGGGCCAGATCGCGTTCGCCCTGCCGCTGGCGTTGCTGGCCTACACCGGCCTGGAGACCGTCGCGAACCTGGCCGAGGAGGTCCGCCGGCCCGGCCTCGACCTGCCGCGCAGCCTGTTCGGAGCGATCGGGCTCGTGGTCGGCATCTACGTGCTGATCGCGATCGTCGGGCTCTCGGCGTTCCCGGCCGAGGGCGGGACGACGGCGCTCGGGGAGGAATGGCTGCGCGCGCCGCTCGTGGGCATCGTCGACGAGCTCGGCGGCTCGCTGCCCGGCTGGCTCACGACACCGCTACGGGTCTACGTCGGCCTCACCGGCGTGCTGATCCTGCTCGCCGCCGCGACGACCTCCATCTCGGGCTTCGGCCGCCTCGCCTACTCGCTCGGCGAGCACGGGCAGCTCCCGCGCGTCTTCGGGCGCCTGAACAGGCGCACGCTCGTCTCGCCCCAGTCGATCGTGGCCGCGGCGGCGATCTCGATCGGGCTCCTGCTCGGCAGCTCGCTCCTGAACGGGGAGGAGGACATCGCCTCGCTCGCGAGCCTGTTCAGCTTCGGCATCCTGCTCGCCTTCGGCGCGGCGCAGCTCGCCGTGATCAAGCTTCGCTTCAGCGAGCCGGAGCTGGTGCGGCCGTTCCGGGCGCCGCTCCCCGTACGCGTGCGGGGTGTCCAGGTGCCGCTCACCTCCGTCGTCGGGCTCGTCGCGACGTTCGCGATCTTCCTCGTAGCGCTCGCCACCCATCCGAGCGCGCGCTACGGCGGCCCGGCCTGGCTCGCGGCGGGGCTGCTGCTCTACGTCCTCGTCAGGCGTCACAACGGCGAGGGACTGCGCGAGCGCGTGACGTCCTCGGACGAGCTGGGCGTCCCCGAGGCGCGCTACACGTCGATTCTCGTGCCGATGAAGCTCGGGGAGATCGGCGAGGAGATGGTCGCCACCGCGATCAAGCTCGCGCAGGAGAGCGGCGCGACAGTCGAGGCGCTCTCGGTGATCCGCGTGCCTCTCGACCTGCCGCTCGACGCCGAGCTGGGAGCGAGCGACCGTCAGGCTGCGGAGTCACTCGAGGAGGCGCGCCTCCTGGCCGCCGACCACGACGTGGAGATCAGGACGGAGGTGATCCGCGCACACTCGATCGGGGATGCGATCGTCGAGGAGGCGCGGCGGCGCGGCACCGACCTGATCGTGCTCGGCTCCGCACCGCGCTGGCGGCGGCAGTCTCGTTTCTTCTCGCCGACCGTTGAGTACGTGCTGCGTCACGCGGGCAGCGAGGTGCTGATCGTCGCCTTCCCGCAGGGCGTGCTGGAGGAGCTTGAGGTCACGGCGCCCGCGTAGGGCCGGGCGCGTTCGCTACGTTTCAGACGTGAATGCGGTGGTGATCGGCTGTGGTCGTGTGGGAGCGAGCGTCGCGCTCGAGCTCTCGCGGTCGGGCTGGCAGGTG
>JACCZA010000030.1 GCA_013696185.1 Actinomycetota bacterium | reverse complement strand
CGCCAGGTTTCCCCCCGCGACTGAATCCCATGTTGGAGTACATCGTCTCGAGGACGGGAGCGGCGACGGCACGGGCCTTCTCGGCGCCGTGCTGGAGCAGGCGGCGGAGCTCTCCCTCGTCGGCGCGCAGCCCGCGGTAGCGGGCCTGGATCGGCTCGACCACCGCGACCACCGCCTCGCCCACGTCCTGCTTGAGCTGCCCGTAGCCGTGTCCGTCGTAGCGCGCCTCGATCGCCTCGGGCGACTCACCGGTCGCGACGGACAGGATGTCGATCAGGTTGGTGATCCCGGGCTTGTCGTCGGCGCGCACGATGTCCCGTCCGGAGTCGGTCACGGCCGAGCGGAACTTCTTCAGGATCGCCTCCGGCGGGTCGAGCAGCGAGACGGTGCCCGCCTGCGTTCCGCCCGTCGTCGACATCTTCCGCGCCGGCTCCTGGAGGTCCATGATCCGGGCGCCGATCTGCGGATACAGGCCCTCGGGGAGGGTGAACGTGTCGCCGAAGCGGGCGTTGAAGCGCTCGGCGAGGTCGCGCGCGAGCTCGACATGCTGGCGCTGGTCGTCGCCGATCGGCACGCGATCGGCCCGGTAGAGCAGGATGTCGCCCGCCATCAGGATCGGGTAGGTGAGAAGGCCCGCCGAGACCGATTCCTGCCGCTTGCTCTTGTCCTTGAACTGGTGCATGCGCCGCAGCTCGCCGAGCGTGGCGACGGCGCTCAGCAGCCAAGCCGCCTCCGCGTGTGCCGTCACGTCGCTCTGCACGAAGACGGTCGAGCGCTCCGCGTCGAGGCCCGTCGCGAACAGCAGCGCCGCGAGGTCGAGCGTCAACTCGCGCAGGCCGGCCGGGTCGTACGGGACGGTGATCGAGTGGAGGTCGACGATGCAGAAGAAGGCCTCGCCGAGCTCCTGCGTCGCCGCGTACTGGCGGAAGCCGCCGCTGTAGTTGCCGAAGTGCTTGCCGCCGGTGGGCTGGATGCCGGAGAAGATCCTCATGCTCGTCGCCTCGATTCTCGCGTGCTCGTGGACGAAGGACAACGACCTCCGGGCGGAGGTCGAAGGGGAAGCGGGCGGGCTGTCGCTGCGCGGGGTCAGTCGGCGCGCAGGCTTCCGCCTCGCCAGGGGCGCCACCACCGCTGCCCGCTGCGAAGGACGGAAGTCATCGTGAATCGAGGATAGAGACGCGCGCGCGCGTCGGCAAGTCGTCCCTAGACTCGGCTCCGTGGACGCGCTCGTGCGCATGCGCTGCGGAGAGGCGTGAGGCTCTCACCGGCCGGGACGGTCGCGGGTCATATCGCGGTTCCCGGCGACAAGTCGATCTCCCACCGCGCCCTCCTGCTCGGCGCGATCGCAGACGGCGAGACGCTGATCGAGCGCTTCGGGCGCTCGGGCGACACCGAGTCGACGCTGCGAGCGGTGCGCGCGCTCGGCGTCCGAGTGCTCGAGGAGGACGTCGACAGGCTCCGTGTGCACGGGGTCGGCCTCCGCGGCCTCCGCGCGCCCGCGGCGCCGATCGACTGCGGCAACGCGGGCACGCTGATCCGCCTCCTGCCGGGCCTCCTGGCCGGCCAGCGCGGCCGCTTCGAGCTGACGGGCGACGAGTCCCTGCGCCGCCGTCCCGTCGACCGCGTGGCCGAGCCTCTCGGCCGCATGGGGGTGCGGGTCGAGACGGCAGAGGGCCGCCCGCCGCTCGTGCTCGAGAGCGACGGGGAGGTGCGGGCGATCGACTACCGGCTGCCGGTGGCGAGCGCGCAGGTGAAGTCCGCGGTGCTGCTGGCGGGCCTGTACGCGGCCGAGGGCGGACGCACCACGGTGGTCGAGCCGCGCCCGACCCGCGACCACACTGAGCTCATGCTCGTCTCGGCCGGCGTGCGCGTCGCACGGCGCGGCTCGTCCGCCTCGGTCGAGCCAGTCGAGCGGCTCCGCCTGCCGTCCGTCGACGTCCCCGGAGACTTCTCCGCCGCGGCGCCGTTCGTCGTCGCGGCGACGCTCCTCGCGGGGTCGGAGCTGACGATCCACGGCGTGGGGCTCAACCCGCGCCGTACGGGGCTCCTGAGCGTGCTCGAGCGGATGGGCGGGCGCGTCGCGGTCTTCAACCGCCGCCGCGTGGGCGGCGAGGCGGTCGGCGATCTCGACGTGCGCTCGGCGCAGCTCGTGGCGACCGCGGTCGGGGCCGAGGAGGTGCCCGGGATGATCGACGAGCTGCCGCTGTTCGCACTCGCCGCCGCGTGCGCGCAGGGCGTGAGCGAGGTGCGCGGCGCCGAGGAGCTGCGGCTCAAGGAGACCGACCGGATCGAGACCGCGACGAGCGCGCTGCGCGCCCTCGGCGTGCGCATCGAGGCGCGCGAGGACGGCTTCCGCGTGCGCGGCGTCCCGACGCGGATTCGCGGCGGCGCCATGGACTCGGGCGGCGACCACCGTCTCGCGATCCTCGGTGCGGTCGCCGGCGTCGTCTCCGGCAGAGGCGTCGAGGTGGAGGACGCGCAGGCGGCCGCGATAAGCTTCCCCGGATTCTTCGAGCTGCTCGACAGCGTCGCCCGTCGCGCGTAGCCGGGTTCTCGTCTCCGCGATGCCACATCCGTCCGCCGGCCATGCCCGAACGCTCGCCCGAAGCGCGTGATCGTCGCGATCGACGGCCCCGCGGGGGCCGGGAAGAGCACCGTCGCCCGCGCGCTCGCGGAGCGCCTCGGCTTCCGCTATCTCGACACGGGCGCGATGTACCGGGCCTTGACCTGGCTGGCGCTCGAGCGGGGGATCCCGCTCGAAGAGGCGGACCGTCTCGCCGCGCTCGCGACCGACGCCCCCGTCACCTTCGAGGGCAGCCGGGTTCGCATCGGCGGGTCGGACGTGACCGCGGCGATCCGCGAGCCCCGGATCGACCGTGCGGTGCCCGTCGTGGCACGGCACGGCGCCGTGCGGACGGTGATGCGCGGGCGGCAGCGGGAGCTCGCCGACGAGGGGAGCGCGGTGATCGAGGGACGTGACATCGGCACGGTGGTGGCGCCCGAGGCGGGCGTGAAGGTCTACCTCGTCGCCGACGCGGCCGAGCGGGCGCGCCGCCGTATGCACGATCGCCCTGGCCTCGGCGCCGACGCGCTCGCGACCGACCTGCGCCTCCGTGACGCGAGCGACGCAGCCCAGATGCGCCCGGCGGCCGACGCGGAGCTGATCGACACGACGGAGCTCGGCATCGCCGAGGTGGTCGATCGCATCGAGCAACTCGTGCGCGCCCGGCAGCCGGCATGAGCCAGCGCGCGCCCGCGACCCGAAGCGCGCTCGGCTCCCCCGCCGTCGTGGACGCCGTCTGGGCGGTCGGGCGGGTGACGCTCGGCAGCGCCGTGCGCGTCTTCGCGCCGCTGCGTGTCTACGGCTCGGAGCGGGTTCCGCGCGACGGTGGCGTCGTGCTCGCCCTCAACCACTTCAGCTGGCTCGATCCTCCCGTCTTCGGGGCGGCGAGCCCGCGCACGATCTACTACATGGCCAAGGCGGAGGCCCATCGGGTGCCGGGGCTCGGCCAGCTGATCCGCTCCTTCGGCACCTTCTCGGTGCGGCGGGGGGAGTCGGATCGAGAGGCAGTCCGGCTGATGCGCCAGGTCGTGCGCGAGGGCCACGCGCTCGGGCTGTTCGTCGAGGGCACCCGCCAGGGCTCGGGCGTCCCGGGCGAGGTCAAGCCCGGCGCCTCGATGGTGGCCGTCCAGGAGGGTGTGCCCGTCGTGGCCGCGGCGGTCCACGGCACGCAGCACTGGCGCCTCGGCAACTTCCACCCGGTCTCGGTCGCCTGGGGCGAGCCGATGCGCTTCGACGGCCTGTCGAAGAACGCGAAGGGCTACCGCGAGGCCTCGACCGAGATCGAGCGGGAGCTGCGCCGCCTCTGGGACTTCCTCGTCGACGCGCACGCGCACGGCCGCCCACGCGCGGCAGTGCCCCCCACGCACCCGGCACGGCGATGAGGGGGAGAGGCCCGGCATGAGCCCCGGCCGGCACGGCCGCAGAGCCCCGGAGCCGAGCGAGGTGGGTTCCCCGCTGCTCGGAACCGTCGCCATCGTCGGCTTTCCGAACGTGGGCAAGTCGACGCTCGTCAACCGGCTGACCGCCTCGCGCGCCACCGTCGTGCACGAGACGCCCGGGGTGACGCGCGACCGCAAGGAGCTCGTGTGCGAATGGAGCGGCAAGCGCTTCCTGCTCGTGGACACGGGTGGGGTCGACGTCGCCGATCCCTCGCCGATCACCCGCTCGATCGCCGACCAGGCGCGGGCGGCGGTGGCGCGCGCCGACCTCGTCCTCTTCGTCACCGACGCCCGCTCGGGGATCACGCCGGGCGACGAGGAGCTCGCGGCGATCCTGCGCGCCGCCCGCAAGCCGGTGCTCCTGATCGCGAACAAGATCGACGACCCGCGCCGCGATACCGAGGCGCTCGAGTTCCACCGCCTCGGCCTCGGCGACCCGATCCCGCTCTCGGGCCTCCACGGCCACGGCACCGGGGACCTGCTCGACCGGATCGTCGAGCTCCTGCCCGGCACGGGCGAGGCCGAGGTGGGGGAGGAGGCGATCAGGGTCGCGATCCTCGGTCGCCCGAACGTGGGCAAGTCGTCGCTCCTGAACGCGCTCCTCGGCCAGGAGCGCGTGATCGTCTCCGACGTCCCCGGAACGACGCGGGACACGATCGACACCGTGCTGCGCCGGGGCGAGCAGAGCTTCGTGCTCGTCGACACGGCAGGCCTTCGCCGCAAGCGCCGCCAGCGCCAGGGGATCGAGTACTACTCGGAGCTGCGCGCGCTCGAGGCCGCCGAGCGGGCCGACGTCGCGCTGCTGCTCGTCGACTCGACCGAGGGCATCGTCGAGGGGGACATCGCGATCGCGGACATCGCCCGCAAGGCCCAGTGCGCGACCCTCGTCGTCCTCTCGAAGTGGGACGCGACCACCATGCGGGTGGAGGACGCCACGCCGGAGCTGCGCCGGCGGCTGCGCCAGCGGCCGCCCGTGATCGCGGTGTCGGCGAAGACGGGACGCGGCATGGGCCGCCTGCTCGACACCGTCGAGACGCTGTACGGCCGTCTGACCGCTCGGGTCTCCACGGGCGAGCTGAACCGGTTCCTCGGCGAGCTGCGCGAGGCGCGCCAACCGCCCGCGCGGAACGGCAAGCGCCTGAACCTCCTCTACGGCACGCAGGTGCAGGCTCGTCCACCGCGCTTCCGCCTGTTCGTCAACGATCGGGCCCTGATCACGCGCGACTACGGCTACTGGGTCGAGAACGAGCTGCGCGAGCGGCTCGGCCTGGCGGGCGTGCCGGTGACGATCGACTTCATCGGCCGCGCGTAGACGCGTGCGGGTCACCGTCGTCGGTGCCGGCTCGTGGGGAACGGCGTTCGCCGTGCTCGCGCGCGACCGGGGCCACGACGTCACGCTGGCCTGCCGCGACCCCGAGCAGGCCCGGGCGATCGACCTGACCGGGCGGAACCCGCGCTACGCGAGGGACGCCGACCTCGGCGGGATCGCCGCGGCGCCGCTCGACCGGGCGCCGCTGGCCGGAGCAGACCTTCTCGTCGCGGCGGTGCCGAGCCGCGTCTTCGGCGAGGTCGTCCGGTCGCTCCCGGGCGGAAGCCCGCTGCTCAGCCTGACCAAGGGGCTCGATCCCGCCACGGGAGCCCGCCTCTCGACGCTCGTGCAGGGGCGTCCCGTCGCCGTCCTGTCGGGCCCGAACATCGCAGAGGAGGTCGCCGCCGGCCTGCCGACGGCCGCCGCGATCGCGAGCGACGACGAGGAGCTCGCGCTCCGGTTGCAGGAAGCGCTCAACTCGACGACCTTCCGCGTCTACGTCAACCCGGACCTGATCGGCGTCGAGCTCTGCGCTGCCGCGAAGAACGTGATCGCCCTCGCGGCGGGCGGGGTCGACGGCCTGGGGCTCGGCGACAACGCGAAGGCCGCGCTGATCGCGCGCGGCCTTGCGGAGATGGCCCGCCTCGGCGAGGCCTGCGGCGCCCGCGCCGAGACGTACGCCGGCCTCGCCGGCATGGGCGACCTGAGCGTCACCTGCTGGAGCAAGCGCGGGCGCAACCGCCGGGCAGGCGAGCTCATCGCCCGCGGCGCGTCGCCCGGGGCCGCGGCTGCCGAGATCGGCACGGTCGTCGAGGGCCTGACGACCGCGCCCGTCCTGCGCGACCTCTCCCGGCGCCTGGGAATCGAGCTGCCGATCACCGAGGGCGTCTGCCGGGTGCTCGAGGGGGTCGAGCTGCACGACCTCGTCGCGAGCCTGATGCGGCGGGCCCCAACGGAGGAATAGGGCTCAAGTTCCGGGCAGGAGAGCCGACTACCCAGAAGCTAGACTGCTCGCCATGCTGAAGCCTCTCGCCCTCCTCCTCTCGGCGCTCGTGCTCCTCGCGGCCGGCTGCGGGGGCGACGGTGGCGGCGGGGGCGGGGCAGTCGGCACGCAGGGCACCGCGGCCGCCGAGCTGCTCGGGCCGGACACCTTCCTCTACGCCGCGATCGACACCGACCTCGAGTCGTCGCAGTGGCAGCAGGTGGACGACCTGCTGCAGAAGTTCCCGGGCCGCGAGAAGCTCCTGCAGGAGCTCCGCGACTCGCTCGCCGACGACGGCGTCGACTACGAGAGCGAGGTCGCGCCTGCGCTCGGCGAGGCGCTCTACCTCGTCGTCTCGGAGGTGCCGCCGAAGGGTGAGGACGTCCCCTTCTACGCGCTGCACAAGCCGAAGGACGCCGACAAGTTCGAGGCGCTTCTGCGCGCAGGCGACGACCCCGAGGACGTCCCGGAGTTCAAGGTCCTGGACGACGGCTGGTACGCGATCGCCGACTCGCGCGAGGTGCTCGACTCCGTGCGGCTCGTCGAGGAGGGCGACACGCTCGCCTCGGACGAGCGGTTCACGCAGGCGATGGACGGACTGGCCGACGACGCGATCGCGAAGGTCTACGTCAGCGGCGAGGATGCGGGCGAGGCGCTGCGCGAGTACGGAGGCGCGGCCGGCGTCACGCTGCAGCAGTTCGGCTACGAGCGCTTCGACTCCTTCGCTGCGGCGCTCTCGGCCGAGGACGACGGTGTGCGC
>JACCZA010000373.1 GCA_013696185.1 Actinomycetota bacterium | reverse complement strand
GAGATGAGCTGGGAAGCCTTCGTGCGCCTCGCCTTCGACGAAGTCCGCATGGCCGGGGCCGGATCCCCGCAGGTGGCCCGCCGCATGAAGGCCGCCTTGACGGATCTCGAGGCCGTCGCGCTGCCGGAGCGCGTCCCGATCCTCGAGCACCAACTCGACCTCTTGGCAGCGGCCACGGAGTCCCTCATGGACGACGCGCGCGACGTCCGGATGGCGATGCGCGAGGACCGCGAGGGGATCGGAGCAGCGGCCGGCGCCGAGGGCGGCTGAGGGCACGAAGCCGAGGAGAGTCCAGCTGACCAAAGGGTGTTCGGCTCGGCGCCTGTGCGCCGGCTGCTCAGATCTCCCTCGGAAATCCGCGCCAACCGGCGAAGCGTCTAGCGCCACGCGGCGATGGGCTTTCAACCGCCGTTCGCCTCCGCCGCGATGCCGGTGCTCCGAGCGGGGCACCGCAACGAGCGTGAGACTATTCGCGTCGGATCGTGGGCGACGCCGGAGATAGCGGAACCACAGGCGTCGCCGCGTGGCTTCGCGAGCTCGGCCTCGAGCGCTACGCCGCCGCCTTTGCGGCGAACGACATCGACTGGGAGACGCTTCCACGGCTGGCGGCCCGCGATCTGCATGACGTCGGCGTGGAGTCGATCGGGCACCGACGGATCCTGCTCGACGCGATCGCGGAGCTCGACCGCGCGCCCGCCAGGCCGGTCGCGTCTCGAGCCGAGCGTCGCCAGCTCACCGTCCTCTTTGCCGATCTCGTCGGCGCCACCCAGCTCTCGACCGAGCTCGACCCGGAGGACCTCCGTGCCGTGTACCGCCTCTACCAGGATGCGTGTGCCCAGTCGATCGAGCGCTTCGGCGGGCACGTCGCCCAGCTGCTCGGCGACGGTGTCGTCGCGTACTTCGGCCATCCCAGGGCGCACGAAGACGACGCCGAGCGAGCAGCGCGGGCCGGGCTCGAGCTGGTTCGCAGCGTGCAGGCGATGCACTCTCCGCGCGGCACGCCGCTGCTCGCTCGCGTCGGCATCGCCACGGGAGTTGTTGTGGTCGGCGACGTGATCGAGACGCGGCTCGGCGAGGAGCGGCCGGTGGTGGGGGAGACGCCCAACCTGGCTGCGCGGCTCCAGGCGATCGCACCTCCCGGCGGGGTCGTACTCGGGGCTCGGACTCGTCGGCTGATCCGCGGCCGGTTGGAGCTCGTGGAGCTCGGGGCGCACGAGTTCAAGGGCTTCGCCCAGCCCATCGAGGTGTGGCAGGTCGCCGGAGAGCGACGCGGCGGAGGCCCGGGCAGCCAGGAGCCACTCGTCGATCGTCGGCGCGAGCTCGCCACGCTTCGACGGCGCTGGCACCTCGCCACGCAAGGTGACGCCCAGGGCGTGATGCTCGAGGGGCCGCCGGGGATCGGCAAGTCGCGTCTCATCCGCGCGCTCGTGGGCGAGGTGGGGACGGGGCCGAGCACCGTATTGCGCTACTTCTGCTCGCCCTACCACACGACCAACAGCCTCTACCCGGTCGCAGCGCAGCTCGAGCACGCCGCCGGGATCGAGCGTGACGAACCCGCCCACGTCCGTCGCGACAAGCTCGAGGCGCTCCTCGGCCCGGGGAGCGGCGCCCCGGGGGGCAGAGGCGACACCCTCGGCCCGCTGATCGGGCTCGAGACCTCCGCTGCGATCACCCCTCAACTCCTCAAGACGAGGCTGTTCGAGGCGCTCTTCGCCACCCTCGGCGAGCTCTGCTCCTCCTCGCCCGTGCTCGTGGTCGTCGAGGACGTCCACTGGAGCGATTCGACCACGGCCGAGCTGCTCGAAGGCATCCTCGGGTCGTTTCGCGAGCAGCCCCTGCTGCTCGTCGCCACCCAACGACCGGAGGCGACGCTCGGCTTGCTCGGCGGAGAGGACGTGTCGCGGTTGGCACTCGAGCCCCTCGATCGCGAAGACTGTGCGGAGATCGTCGAGGGTCTGGCGGGCCAGCCCATCTCGGCGGAGACGCTCGAATCGATCCTCGACAACGCGGACGGGGTTCCCCTCTTCGTCGAGGAGCTGGCGAAGAACCTCCTGGAGAGAAGCGGCGAGAGCGGAAGCGAGCGTGTGCCCGCAACGCTCGAGGACGCGTTGACCGAGCGCCTCGACCGGCTCGGTGACGCGAGGTGGCTCGCCCAGGTCGCATCCGTGGCCGGGCGGCAGGTGACACTCGGGCTGCTCGCCGCCGTGGCACGGACAGACCCGGGGTTGTTCCAAGAACAGGTCGAGCAGCTCGTTGGTGCGGGGCTGCTGCTGCCTCGCGAGGAGTCCGGCGAGGCGACCTACCGCTTCAAGCACGCGCTGGTCCAGCAGGCCGCGTACGGCATGCTCCTCCGGGACGAGCGCGCCGATCTCCACGCCCGAGTCGTCGAAGTCCTCGAGCAGACCGATCGCGCCGCGGTCGAGCGAACGCCGGAGCTCCTTGCCCGTCATTGCGCTGCGGCCGGCCTCACCGAGAAGGCGGTCGCGTACTGGCGGGCGGCGGGCGACAGGGCGATGCGGCAATCGGCGGATGCGGAGGCGATCGCCAGCTATCGCGAGGCGCTTGGTCTGCTCGCGACGCTCGAGCCCGAGGACGATACGTATCGCCTCGAGATCGACCTCCTGACGGCGCTCGGGGTCCCCCTGCTCGCGATCCACGGCGTCGCCTCTCCGGAGCCCGAGGCCGTCTACCTTCGTGCGAGGCAGCTCGCGACCGAGATCGGCGCAGGGCGCGAGCTGTTTCCCGTGCTCTGGGGGCTCGCTGTCGTCTCCAGCGGGCGGGGCGAGATGCGGCGCGCCGCCGAGACAGCCGACGAGCTCCTCGCGATTGCGGCCAGCGAAGGCGACCGCGAGCTCGAGCTCGAGGCCCATCACGCCGCGTGGGTCTACGACTTCTTCCTCGGCCGCCTCCCCGAAGCCGCCGACCACGTCGCGGCGGGTCAGCGCGCTGCACAGGGCGTCGAGGTCGACGAGCACGCGCTGCTCTACGGTGGCCACGACCCGCGCCTGTGCGCTCGGAACTTCGAGGCGCTCCTCGCCCGGCTCGACGGCCGCGAGGCCGTCGCTGCGGAGCTCGGCGACGAGACGTTCGAGCTGGCGCTCGCCTCTCGTCACCTCCACACGCGCGCACATTGCGTTGCGTGGGGCGCGATCGCCGACCAGCTCGGCGGCCGGGTCGATGCAGTCGTGAGGCGCATCGACGTGCTCAAGGCGCTCGCCGACGAGCACGGGTTCACGGAGTTCTCCGGCGAGGCCCGCGTCCTCGGAGGCTGGGCGCTCGCGATGCGCGGAGACCCGGTGCGTGCCCTGGCAGAGATCGGAGAGGGAATCGCGCTCCGTGAGGCAGCGGGAATGCAGCACCTGATGCCGTACCTGCTCGGCGTGAGCGCCTCGGTTCACATTCTCGCCGGGGAACCGGGCGCCGCC
>JACCZA010000345.1 GCA_013696185.1 Actinomycetota bacterium | reverse complement strand
GAGGAGGCCGCGACGACGAGCCGCGCCACCGCCCGCCCTCGAGGCGGGCCGCCGGCGACGAGCGGGCGGGCCGGCGTCCTTCCCGTCGCTCGCTTCAACGCCCGCCTCGAGCGGGCGGGCGGAGCCTGGGCCCGCTCCCCGCTCGCCGTCGCGGCGCGCTTTCTCGGACGGGACCGGCTCGACGTGTACATGACCTCCGTCGCCACGCTCGAGCGGCGCGACGGACGCGATCGGGTCGTGGTGACGACGACGATCGCCCGAGCGCGAGACGACTCGATCAGCGCGATCCGCTACGTGCTCGCGCTCGAGTCGCGGCCCGGAGGGCGCTGGCGGCTCCGCTCGGCTCGCTTCACCCAGCGCTGTGCCCCCGGCCGTGGACACCAGGCGTTCTCGGCCGACCCCTGCCTCTGAGCGCTTCCGATCTGACGAAACGCGCCTTCCCGCACGCTCCGGCTGTATGGACACCGCCCCGACCCCGCACTACGCTCGCAGCTGGGGGTGGTCGGGGTGGAGGGAACCTTCCTCCGGGGACGGGCGGAGGCGCTCGAGCGCAGGTTCGGAGCGGCGTTGGCGTGCCAAGTGCTGGTCGGCACGCTCATGGTCGCGTTCACGATCGATCACGAGCCGTTCTGGCGCGACGAGGCGGCGAGCGTCTCGGTCGCGAGCAGAGGCGTGGCCGGGATCCTCGAGGTGCTGCGCGAGACCGACGGGAACATGGGCTTCTACTACCTCCTGCTGCACCTCTGGATGCTCGCCGGGACGTCGGAGGCCTGGGTGCGGGCGCTCTCGGCGGTCTTCGCGCTCGCCACGATCCCCGTGGTGGCGCTCCTCGGGCGCCGCCTGTTCGGCGCCGGCGCGGGCGTGCTCGCCGGGTTCCTCGCGGCGTCGAACATGTTCCTGATCGTCTACGCCCAGGAGGCGCGGGGCTACGCGCTCGGGCTCTTTCTCGGCACGCTCGCCACCTGGCTGCTCGTCGAGGCGGTCGAGCGACCGTGCGTCTCCCTGCTGGTCGGCTACGCGGCCGCCGCAAGCCTCGCCGTCTACGCGAGCTTCTTCTCCGGTCTGACGCTCGTCGCGCACGTCGTCGCCCTCGCCTTCCTGCCGCAGGCGAGGCGCCTCGTGCGCCCGCTCGCCGCTGCGTACGCGGGGATCGGGATCGCCACGGTGCCCCTCGTGCTCTTCCTGCTCGCAACCGGCACGGAGCAGGTCTCCTGGATCCCTCGGCCCGGGGTCGGCACCCTCGGCCGGCTCGGCCTCGAGCTCACGGGGAGCGCGCCCCTGCTGCTCGTGGACGGGGCGCTCGTCGCGGTCGCGCTCGCCTCGGCACCGGGGGCATGGGCCGACCGGCGGGTGCGCTGGCGCTACGTCCTCGTGGCGGGGTGGCTCGCGCTGCCGCCGCTCGTCCTCCTCGCGGCAGCCCTCGTCAAGCCGCTCTTCGTGATG
Organism: Actinomycetota bacterium; assembly: GCA_013696185.1. Classification (GTDB taxonomy): domain Bacteria; phylum Actinomycetota; class Thermoleophilia; order Gaiellales; family Gaiellaceae; genus JACCZA01. Next base: position 3,666 of record JACCZA010000345.1, on the reverse strand, counting down.
CGGTACCTGCTCGGATGCGCCCCGGCGCTCGCCATCCTCGCGGCACTCGGCATCGTCACGCTCGCCGGCCGTTCGACGCGGCTCGCGGTCGGAGTCGCCGTCGTGCTCGCCTGCCTGTCGCTCGTCGCGCGGGTTCGGTTCGGCGGTGGGCGGAACGAGGACCTGCGTGCCGCGGCGGCGATGGTCGGCCGCGAGAGCGAGCCCGGCGATGCGCTCGTGTTCGCGCCGGCCTTCGCCCGCGTGGGCTTCAGCTGGTACTTCCGCCGGCTCGCGGGCGGCCCGCACGCGCGCCCGCGCGACGTCGCCCTCGCCGGGGGAGGCGAGCCGGAGGCCGTGGGCTCCCTGTACGCGCGCGAGGTGCCCGGGCCCGTCCTGGCTGCCCGGCTGCAGGAGCACAGGCGGGTGTGGGTGGTCGGGTATCCCGACTCAGACTGGCACCCGACGCCCGAGCCCATGGCCGAGGGGGGTTTCGCGGCCTTGGGGCGGGAATACCGGCTGGTTCGCTCGCGCGATCTCGACGGCCTGCAGGTCGACCTCTACGAGCGAGCTGCCGTGCAGTGAGTCGACCGGGCCGCCCGCCCGCACCTCGCCGTGGTTCGGTCGGGCGTCGAGCGGGTATCGACGGCGCCTCGTGCCTCGCCTGCGCCGAGCAGACTCGTCGACCCCGGGGATCCGGCGGCGGCGGCGCGGGCGCGGCTTCAGCTACGTGGACGAGGTGACCGGGGAGCGGATCCAGGACCCTGACACGCTGGAGCGAATCCGCGAGATCGTGATCCCGCCGGCGTGGGAGGACGTCTGGATCTGTCCCTGGCCGAACGGGCACGTGCAGGCCGTCGGCACCGACGCGCGAGGCCGCAAGCAGTACCGCTACCACCAGCGCTGGCGAGAGCGGCGCGACGCGGAGAAGTTCGACGAGATGCTCGAGTTCGCCCGGGCCCTGCCGCGCCTGCGAGCCGTCACGGGTGAGCACCTGCGCGCGGAGAAGCTGAGCCGCGAGCGCGTCCTGGCGGGCGCCGTCCGCCTGCTCGACCGGGGCTTCTTCCGCATCGGCGGCGAGGCCTACGCGGCCGAGAACGAGACGTACGGGCTCGCCACGATGAAGAAGCACCACGCACGCGTGGACGGGGAGAGGATCGTCTTCGCCTACGTGGCGAAGGCGGGCAAGCAGCAGGTGCAGGAGATCGTCGACGCCGAGATCGCCGGGCTCGTCGCCGCGCTGAAGCGGCGCCGCTCCGGTAGCGACGAGCTCCTCGCCTATCGCAACGGGCGCGCCTGGGCCGACGTCCGCTCGATCGACATCAACGCCTACATCAAGGCGGCCACGGGCGCCGATTTCTCCGCGAAGGACTTCCGCACCTGGAACGCGACGGTGCTCGCGGCCGTCAACCTCGCCCGCGACGGTCGCGCCGCGGCCAGCCGCACGGCCCGGAAGCGCGCGATCAACGGCGCCGTCAAGGAGGTCGCCGACTACCTCGGCAACACACCGGCCGTGTGCCGGGCCTCGTACATCGACCCGCGGGTCTGGGACCGCTACCGCTCGGGCTGGACGATCTGGCCGGTGCTGGAGGGCGGAGGGGAGGTCGACTTCGGCCGGCCGGAGTCCCGCCGACCGATCGAGGAGGGCGTGCTCGACCTGCTCGAGGACGAGCGTGACTCCGAGGCGCTCGAGCGGGTCAGGGCCGCGTAGGCGATGCTGCGCGTGCATGCGCGTGCAAGGACACGATCGAAGAGGAGGGAACCGATGGCGAACGAGAACGAGCGACCGGCCGGTGCCGACGAGGCGACGCCGAGCCCGGGTGGCGGGGAGAACGTCGACGTCGGCTCGGCGAGCGGTGCCCCCGGCGTCTCAGGAACCCGCGCGACCGACTTCCGCGTGCAGGACGACCCGACCACGGGCGCGCCGCCTCCGGGCGAGGACGAGGAGCTCGGTCCCGAATACGCCGAGCGGGTCTGAGCGGCGCCGGGCGAGGCCCCTGCCAGCCGTCCGGCCGTCCGGGGCCATTCGCGCTTTCGTGAGCTACACTCACCGGAGTAACGAGAGCGAGTACCGGTCGTGCGAGGCACTTCCTGAACCGTTCACGAGTAGGTAAGGGAGGTGTGTTTTTATGGCAACCGGAACCGTCAAATGGTTCAGTGATGAGAAGGGCTACGGCTTCATTACGCCCGCAGAGGGTGGCAAGGATCTCTTCGTTCATCACAGCAACATCGCCGGTAGCGGCTTCAAGTCGCTGTCCGAGGGTGCAAAGGTCCAGTTCGAGGCTCGCGAGGGCGCGAAGGGCCCCGAGGCGAGCGATGTCTCGGTGATCGCCTCCTAAGCGGAGCGCGATCGACCTGCCATACGGATCCCGTCCAGGCGCGCTGCGCCGGGCGGGATCCGTGTGCAAGACTGCAAAGGAGGGATATGGCGGAAAAGGAAGAGAAGATCGAGCTCGAGGGCGAGGTCGTCGAAGCCTTCAGGAACGGCATGTACAGAATCGCGCTCGACAACGGCATGGAGACTCTCGGGTACACCGCCGGCAAGATGCGCCGCTATCGCATCCGCATCTTCCCCGGCGACCGCATCAAGATCGAGCTCTCGGCCTACGACCTTCGTCGCGGCCGGATCGTCTACCGGCACCGGTAGCGTCTCTCAGACCATGCGCGCGACCGCGCCCTCGTGCGTGAGGACGACGTTGCGCCCCGCGGCCTTCGCCCCGTAGAGCGCGGCGTCCGCCCGGCGGAGCAGGGCGTCGGGAGTGCCGTCGAGCTCGGGGTCGTACGCGGCCACGCCCGCGCTCAGCGTGACCACGCAGAAGGGTGAGTTGTCCGTGTGCTCGATCTCGAGCTCGGCGACCTCCTGGCTCCTGCGCTCGAGCGCGAGGGCTGCGGTCTCGAGCTTCTGCTCGGGGAGGACGACGAGGATCTCCTCGCCGCCGTAGCGGTAGAGCCCGTCGGTGCGCCGGCAGTGCCTCTTCAGGCTGGCGGCGACCGCGCGCAGCACCTCGTCGCCTGCGATGTGCCCGTAGCGATCGTTGTAGGCCTTGAAGCGGTCGAGGTCGCAGAGCCCGATCGAGAAGCCGTGCCCGTAGCGATGAGCGTTCGCGTGCAGGACCTCGAGATCCTCGTGCAGCCGCAGCCGGTTGCCGAGCTGCGTCAGCTGGTCGCGGCGGGACTCGACCCTGAGCCGGTCGTTCAGCAGCTCGAGCTCGTGCTCGCGCTCGACGAGCCGGCCGTGGAGCGCGGTGACGCGTGACCCCGCGACGAGTCGTGCCCGCAGCTCGTCGTGGTCGAGCGGCTTGCGCAGGTAGTCGTCGGCACCGGCCTGCATGCCCGCGAGGACGTGGTCGCGATCGCCGAGCGCGGTCAGCAGGATCACGTAGCAGTAGGGGCCGGTCGCGCGGCGAACCCGCCGGCACAGCTCCACGCCGTCGATCCCGGGCATCATCCAGTCGCTGATCAGCACCTGCGGGCGCGCGGCGCGCCAGAGCTCCCACGCCTGCTCGCCGTCGGCGGCGACCGAGCACTCGTGCCCGAGCCGCTCGACCGCCGCCTGCAGGAGACGCCGCGAGACGGCGTCGTCCTCGGCGATGAGGATCCGCATCGGCGTGCCGGCGTCGCCGACGAGCTCGCTCATACGCGTGCCACCGTCAGCTCGGACGCGAGCGCCAGGGAGGTCTGCTCGAACGA
>JACCZA010000033.1 GCA_013696185.1 Actinomycetota bacterium | reverse complement strand
AGGCGCTGGCGCGCCTGCGCGCCGGGAAGGCGCTCGCCGCGGCGGGGCATCGTGCCGCCGGCGAGGACCAGGCAACGCTGGCGGAGGCGTTCTTCCGCGAGGTCGGGGTGCACCGCGGCTGGGGAGGGCGGCCGCCGGCCTCTCGCTCCCCCGGTAGGGGTGGGGGCGACCCTTAGGGGTTCGGCTGCGGGTCGGGCTGCGGGTCCGGCTTCGGGATCGGCTCGTCCCCGCCCGGCACGGGCTCGCCCGGCTCTGGCGTCTGGTGCAGGTGCTCGAGCACGGCTACCTCCTGGTCGGCTGGAGCGCCGAGTCTCCTCCCTCGCGGGCGCTCGTGCAAGCCGCCCCGGTCAGCGGGAGGCGAGCGCCGGGCCCCAGGCCGCCATCGGCGAGATGTCGCCGCCGCGGCCGTTCAGGTTCCGGTAGCCGAGTGCGTGCTCGGCCTGCATCATCTTGTGGATCTGCGTCGTGCCTTCGTAGATGATCGGCGCGCGCGCGTTGCGGAAGTAGCGCTCGATGCCGTACTCGGCCGCGTATCCGTAGGAGCCGTGCACCTGGATCGCGAGGTGGGCGGCGCGGAAGGCCGACTCGGTCGCATGCCACTTCGCGAGCGACGTCTCGCGCGTGTTCCTCTGTCCCTCGTTCTTCAGCCACGCGGCCTGCATCACGAGCAGCTTCGAGGTCTCGTAGCCGAGCACCATCTCGGCGATCATGTCCTGGACGAACTGGTACTTGCCGATCGGCTGCCCGAACGTCTCCCGCTCGCGCGCGTAGGCGACCGAGCGCTCGAGGCAGGCGCGGATGACGCCGCAGGCGCCGGCGGCCACGGTGAAGCGGCCCTGGTCGAGGCCGTACATCGCGATCTCGAAGCCCTGTCCCTCCTCGCCGACGAGGTTCTCGGCAGGCACCTCGACGTCCTCGAAGAAGAGCTCGCCCGTGGAGCCGGCCCAGATCCCGAGCTTGTGCTCCTCATCGGCCGACGTGAAGCCGGGCATGCCTCGCTCGAGCACGAAGGCGGAGATGCCCTTGTGCTTCGCAGCCGGGTCGGTCTTGGCGAACACGAGCGCGTGGTCGGCGACGCTCGCGTACGAGATCCAGTTCTTCGAGCCGTTGAGGACGTAGGTGTCGCCTTCGCGCCGCGCCGTCGTGCGCATCGCGGCCACGTCCGAGCCGGCGGCGGGCTCCGTCAAGCCGAAGCAGGCGAGCTTCTCGCCGCGGGCCTGGGGGACGAGCCAGCGCTCCTTCTGCTCCTCGCTCGCGTAGCGCAGCAGCGAGAGCGAATTGAGCCCCACGTGCACCGAGATGAGGGTGCGGAAGGCGGCCTCGCCGCGCTCGATCTCCTCGCAGGCGATCGCCTCGCAGACGAAGTCGAGGCCGGCGCCCCCGTACTCCTCGGGGATGACCACGCCGAGGAGGCCGAGCTCGGCCATACCGTCGATCAGGGACCTGTCGAGATGGTGGTTGATGTCGTTCTCGATCGCGACCGGGAGCACGCGCTCGTCCACGAAGTCGCGCACCGTGTCGGCGAGCAGGCGCTGCTCGTCGGTCAGCTCGAAGTCCACGGGGGCTAGTCTACGGGCCGCGTGCGGCTCGTCGTGCTCCTGCAGGCGCTCCTTTCGCTGGTCGGTGGGCCCGCGCAGGCAGAGCGCGAGGTCGCTTTGCTCACGCCGCGCGAGAAGGCGGCGCTCGTCGTCGTCTCGGGGCTGCCGGCGCCTGCGGGCGTCGCGGGGGTGATCGTGCGCCGCTGGGATCGCGACCTGCCGCGACCGGCGGGCGTGCTCGTCTTCGTCGACCAGGAGGGCGGTCTCGTCAAGGCCTATCCGGAGCTTCCGCCCTGGGCCTCGGCCTCGGCGCTCGGGCGCGTGGACGAGGCGCTCGCGGCGGGGCTCGAGACGGGCAGGGCGCTGCGTGACGTCGGCGTCCATGTCGACCTCGCTCCCGTGCTCGACTCGCGCGACGGGCCGCTCGGCTCGCGCCAGTTCCGCCGGCCGGAGCTTGCGCTCGCGTTCGGGCGGGGACTCGGACGGGCGGGTGTGGGCGCGTGCGCCAAGCACTTCCCCGGGCTCGGCTCGACGGCCGTCTCCACCGATCGAGCGCATCGGGTGCGAGGCGTCCTGCGGTCCGGGGAGCTCGCGGGCTTCTTCCGCGCCGCGAGGGTGCTGCCCTGCGTCATGGTGGGGCATGCGGTGTACCCGGCGCAGGGGAGCCGCTCCGCCTCCTTCTCGCCGTGGGCCTACCGGCTCCTGCGCGACCGCGGCTTCGACGGCGTCGCGATCACCGATTCGCTCGGTGTCTTCGGCAGCGACCTCGCGCCGTACTGGGCGACCTCCGCGATCCGAGCGGGAGCCGACCTCGTGCTCTTCACGAAGGCCGCGGACGCCGAGCGCGCAATCCACGCGCTCGTGCCGCTCGCGCGCCGGGGCGAGCTCGACGAGTCCGTGGCGCGCGTCCTCCAGTGGCGCCGCTCGCTCCTCGGCCCGGGCCGGTAGGCGCGCTCGCGCACGGGCCGGGAGCTCGACGCCCGGGCGTGAGTGGTTACCCTTCGACCGAGCCATGTCAATCGAGCAGTCGGAGGGACCCGTGACGATCGTCGAGCAGGGGGCCGCTCAGGGCGTCTCGTTCGGGTTGACCGACGAGCAGAAGGCGCTGCGCGAGCTCGCTCGCACGTTTGCCGAGAAGGAGATCCGGCCCAAGGCCGCCGAGTACGACGAGCACTCGACGCACCCGGCCGACGTGGTCGCGAAGGCGCACGAGGTCGGGCTGATGAACCTCCATGTACCGGAGTCGCTCGGCGGGCCGGGGCTCTCCTCCTTCGACGGGATGCTCGTCGGCGAGGAGCTCAACTGGGGCTGCTCGGGCATCGGCACGTCGATCGGCGCCAACGCCCTCGGCGCGGGACCGGTCCTCGTCGCGGGCACCGAGGAGCAGCAGGCCCGCTGGCTCGCGCCGCTCCTCGAGGAGCCGATCCTCTGCTCCTTCGGCCTCTCGGAGCCGGACGCCGGCTCGGACGTCTCGGCGATCCAGACGACCGCGGTTCGCCACGGCGACGAGTACGTGATCAACGGCTCGAAGATGTTCATCACGAACGCCGGTCACGCCGAGTGGCTGGTCGTCTTCGCCTCGACGGACAGGAGCAAGGCCCACCGCGGCCTGTCGGCCTTCGTCGTCCCGACCGATCTCGACGGCGTCGTCGTCGAGCGGCACCTGGACAAGATGGGCCAGCGCTCGACGGACACCTCGGCGATCGCGTTCGGGGACGTCCGCGTGCCGGCCTCGAACCGCCTGGGTGCCGAGGGCGAGGGGTTCAAGATCGCGATGAAGACGCTCGACCTCACGCGGCCGGGAACCGCGGCCGGCGCGGTCGGCGTTGCACAGGCGGCCTACGAGTACGCGGTCTCCTACGCGCGCGAGCGCGTGCAGTTCGGCCAGCCGATCGCGCTCAACCAGGGCGTCAGCTTCCTCGTCGCCGACATGGCGACGGAGATCGATGCCTCCCGCCTGCTCGTCTGGCAGGCCTCGTGGCTGATCGACCAGGGCCAGCGCGCCACGCTGCAGTCCTCGTTCGCGAAGCGCTTCGCGGCAGACACCGCGATGAAGGTGACGACCGACGCCGTGCAGATCTACGGCGGCTACGGGTACATGAAGGAGTACCCGGTCGAGAAGCTGATGCGCGATGCGAAGCTCTTCCAGATCTACGAGGGCACGTCGCAGATCCAGCGGCTCGTGATTGCGAAGGAGATCTTCCTGCCCCGGGACTGAGCCGGAGCGTGCACCCCCGAGCGGGGCGGAGGTGCCATCGTGGGCGCCGCTAGACTCCAGGGCTTGCGCGCGAGAGCGAGGAAGACTCCTGCAGGGAAACAGCGCTCCCGGGTGCGCGATCGGCTCGTGCGCCGGTGGCTGCCTGCGGCCGCTGTGGTGCTCACGCTCGGCGGCGCCGTACTCGGCCTGGCC
>JACCZA010000306.1 GCA_013696185.1 Actinomycetota bacterium | reverse complement strand
TCGCTGCCGCGCGCGCGGGTACGGCGAGAGCCCGCCCTCGGGCGGGGGCGGCGGCGGAGGGGGTGGAGGCGGCGGCTCTGTCGTCGTCACAGGCGGTGGCGGAGGCGGCTCTGTCGGAGGAGGTGGAGGCGGCGGCGCGAGGGTCGACGCCGGTGCAGGTCGGGGCGTCGCTCGCGTCGCGGCAGGCGGAGGCGTCCGCGCCGGGGGCGTCCTCGGTGCGGGGGACGGCACCTGCGCCGTGGTCGCCGGGGACGAAGTCGCCGGCTCCTCGTCCGCGCCCGAGTCGTAGCCGTAGTCGGAGTCGTCGGAGTAGCCGCCCGATGAGGAGTCGTCGGAGTAGGAGTTGGCGTACTTGCCCTTGAAGGAGCGCCAGATCGGCTGGCTCTGCGGCTCGGGGAAGTCGCGGTCGGGCACGAAGCGCAGCGCGCGCTGCATGAAGCGGTTCCAGATCTCGGCGGGGAAGGTGCCGCCCGCGACGGGCCCGCCGTAGTACTGCGTCAGCATCGGGATCTGCGCACTCGGGTAACCGACCCAGACCGTCGTCTGCAGATCGGGCGTGTACCCGCAGAACCAGGCGTCGGAGTGCTTGTCGGTCGTGCCCGTCTTGCCGGCGGAGGTGCGGCCGAAGTAGGCGCGGGTGCCCGTGCCCGAGGTCATGTTCTCCTCGAGTACCCGCGTCACCTCGGCGGCCACCCAGTCGGCGATCACCCGCTTGCGGTGCGGTGTCCCGAGACGCGAGTCGACCTTGCCGTTCGGGAACTGGACCCGCCTGATCGCCGTCGGCGCGGAGTAGATCCCACCGGCCGCGAGCGTCGCATAGGCCGAGGCCATCTCGAGCGGAGAGACGTCGGCGGCGCCGAGCCCGATCGCGGGCACGACGTCGAACGGCGCGCGGACGCCGAGGCGCTTCGCCATGCTCGCCACCTTCTGCGCGCCGAGGTCGAGCGTCAGCCGCGCGTACACGGTGTTGTCCGAGCGGAGCGTCGCCCGATCGATCGACGTCGAGCCGACGTAGGTGTGATCGTAGGTCTTCGGCTCCCAGGGCTCCTCCGTGCCGGGCAGCTCCACCGAGAGCGGCGCGGACTGGTAGTAGGTGGTGGCGGGATTGATTCCCTGGGCGACCGCGGCGGTCAGGACGAACGTCTTGAACGTCGAGCCTGCCTGGCGGCGGGCCTGCGAGACGAGGTTGTACTGATTGCGCCGCCGCTGGGGCGTGACGGCCGCCATGGCCCGGATGGCGCCGTTGTCGGGGTTGATCGAGACGAGGGCTGCGGCCGGATCACTTGGCTCGTCGAGAATGCCCTTGATCGCCTCGACCGCGATCCGCTGGAAGCGCCGGTCGATCGTCGTGTAGACCCGCAGGCCGCCCGAGCGCACCCGGTTCGCGCCGTAGGCCTCGATCAACGCGTCGCGCACGTAGCCGAAGAAGTAGGGCTCCCGGATGCGGGTGTAGAGCCGGCCGAGCTCGAGCCGCAGAGGCCGCCTCGTGGCCCAGCGGTACTGCGCCCGCGTGATGCCGCCCGTCTCGAGCATGGCCTTGAGCACACGGTTGCGGCGTGTCTTCGCCGCGGGCCCGTTCTTCACCGGGTCGTACTCGGTCGGCAGCTGCGGCAGGCCGGCCAGGAGCGCAGCCTGCGGCAGGTTCAGCTCGCGCGCCGGCTTCGAGAAGTACGTCTGCGACGCGGCCTCGACACCGTAGGCGTGGTTGCCGTAGTAGACCTGGTTCACGTACTGCGTGAGGATCCACGTCTTCGAGCGGTTGCGCGTGAGCTTGATCGCGAGGCACGCCTCCTTCACCTTGCGCTCGAGCGTCCGCTCGTTGGAGATGTAGAGGTTGCGCACGAGCTGCTGCGTGATCGTCGAGCCGCCCTCGACCACCTTGCCGGCGCGGACGTCCTTCACGAGCGCGCGCGCGATCGCCTCGGCGTCGATGCCGTCGTGCCGGTAGAAGCGCCGGTCCTCGATCGCCACCGTCGCCTTCGCGAGCCAGGGCCCGCTCTGGCGGAGCGAGATCGGCTGGCGGTTCCGCTCCGCGGGGATGGAGCCGAGCAGCGATCCGTCGGCTGCGTAGACGAAGGAGTTCTGGCCGATCCGCACGGGGCGGAGCGTCGAGAGGTCGCAGCTCGCGAGCGCCGCGGCTCCGGTCAGCGTCCCCAGCGCGAGCACGCCGGCGAGCGAGACGACGGCGAGGGCGCCGAGCACGAGGGCGGTGCGGCGCCTGTTCGAGGCCTGCGCGCGGCGTCGCTCGCGGCGTCGCTTGCGGTCGTTGATCGAGCCGCGCACGACGCGGCGGCGCTCCGAGCCGTTGCCCGGGGGCGAGCCCGCCGCGCTCATGCGTAGATCCCCTCGGTGCGGAGGCGCTCGTGCGCCCGTGCGCGCAGGTCGTGCTCGAGCTCCTCGGCCTCGTCCTCGTTCCCGGCGCGGGCGCGGATGGTGACCGTGGCGCTCGCGTCGAGGGCGCTGACGAAGACCTGGGGCTCCCGCTCGCTCGACAGCTCGGCGCGGAGCAGGTCGACCACGGAGCCGAGACTCTGGGCGAGCGGAACCTGCAGGGTGACCTCGGCGACTTTCTCTCGGCTGACGATGGTGGAGTTGCGGATCGTATCCGAGGCCAGCTTGTCGTTCGGGATCACGAGGCGCGCCCGATCGTCGGTGCGGATGAACGTGTAGGTGAGGGCGATCTCCTCGACCACGCCCGCGACTCCGCCGATCTCCACGCGATCGCCGATGCGCAGCGGCTGCGTGAACGCGATCAGGAGTCCCGCCACGACGTTCGAGAGGGTCCGCTGGGCGGCGAAGCCGACCACGAGCCCGACGACCGCCGAGGAGGCGAGGATGCCGCCCGCGACCGCCTGGATCTGCGGCACGGCGAGCAGCGCCGAGAGCACGCCGACGATGACGATGCCGCTCACGAGCGTCCGCCGCAGCACCCGCAGGCGCGTGGCGTCCTCGGGATCGAGCTGGCGCCGCGAGAGCCAGCGCTCGGTCAGCCGGGCCGCCACGATCGTGACCGCGATCACGGCGCCGACGACGAGCGTGCGCTCCAGAGCGGACACGGCTCCACCTTCGACGCCGGGGCTGCCGATCCTCAGACGCGGGCGAGACCAGTCTCCCGGAGGGCCCCGCCGGAATCGAGGTGAGGCCGGCGCAGTATCATCGAGCCCGTCGTGAGCGCCGATCAACGGGTTCGGCACGCGCCCGCTCCGACCCCGGAGCTCAGGCTCCGGCGAGCACTCGGGCCGGCGCTCGAGATCTTCCTCTGGAGCCGCGCGGCCCTGTGGCTGCTCGCCCTGCTCGCGTACGCCTGGTTCGAGCCGAATCGGCACCCGCGCGCCGCGCGCTGGGACAGCGCGCTCGCGCACGAGCTCGGCTGGGCGGCGGACGTCTGGGCGCGCTGGGACTCGTCGTTCTACCTGCAAATCGCCCATGACGGCTACGGGGCGGGGGGCACGGCCGCCTTCTTCCCGCTCTATCCACTGCTGGTCGGAGGCACCGGCCGCGTGCTGGGCGGCCACTTCGTGCTCGCGGGCACGCTCGTCTCGCTCGCGGCCTGCCTGGGCGCCTTCCTCCTCCTGGCGCGCCTCGCGGAGAGTCGGCTGGGCGCGGAGGGCGCTCGCCGCACCGTGCTCTACCTCGCGCTGTTCCCCACGTCGCTCTTCCTCGGCGCCGTCTACGCGGAGTCGCTCCTGCTCCTCCTCCTGCTTGGCTCGTTCCTCCTTGCCGAGCGCGGCCGGTGGGTGCCCGCCGCGGCGCTCGCGGGGCTCGCGCTCCTGACGCGGCCGCTGGCGCTCGCCCTGTTGCCGGCGCTCGCGCTGATCGCCTGGCGCAGCCCCGCGCGCCGCCGCGCGCTCGCGAGCCTGACGCTCGCACCGCTCCTCTTCTCCTTCTACCCGCTCGCCCTGTGGCTGCAGACGGGCGACGCGCTCGCGTTCGCCGGCGCCCAGGAGCGCTGGCACCGCGCCCTCTCGCCGCTCGGCCCGCTCGGCGGAGCGCTCGATGGCCTCCGCGCCGGCTGGGCCGGGGCGCGGCAACTCGTGGAGGGATCTTCCGGACGGGTGTTCTGGCCGATCGAGGACGCAGACCCGATGCACGCAGCTGTCGTGAATCTGAGCTCCCTCGCCTGGCTGGCGGTCTTCGTCGCCCTCGCGGCCGTCGCCTGGCGACGCTTCGGCGCTCCGTACGGCCTCTTCTGCGCGCTCAGCCTGGCGATCCCGCTCAGCGTTCCGAGCGATCGCTGGCCGCTGCTCTCGCTGCCTCGCTTCGGGCTCGCCGTCTTCCCGCTCTTCCTCGCACTCGCAGCGCTCACAGCCGGTAGGCCCCGCCTGCACACCGCGCTCACGGCGACGAGCGCCGCGCTGCTCGGGATGTCCGTCGTGCAGTGGTCGCTCTGGCAGTGGGTCGCGTGAGCGGGCGGCTCGCGGAGCTCGACGCGGTGACGATCGATGCCCACGGGACGCTCGTGGAGCTCGACGTGCCCGTGCCCTCGCTGCGGGCGGCGCTCGCGTCCCACGGCGTCGAGCGGGAGGAGGCCGAGGTCGCGCGGGCCTTCCGGGCCGAGGTCGCCTACTACCGCGCCCGGGTGCTCGACGGCGCCGACGCGACCTCGCTCGCCGACCTGCGGCTCCGCTGCGCCGGAGTCTTCCTCGCCGAGCTCGGGCGGCCGCTCGAGCCAGAGGCGTTCGTGGACTCCTTCGTCGCCGCGATCCGCTTCCGCTGCCTCCCCGGGGTGCAGTCGGCGCTCGCACGGCTCGGCGGCCTCGGACTGGCGCTCGGGGTCGTCTCGAACTGGGACGTCGGACTCCACGACCACCTGGAGGCACTCGGTCTCCGCGCTCGCCTCGCCTGCGTCGTCACCTCCGCGGAGGCGGGAGCCGCGAAGCCCGCCCCTGGCCCGTTCGCGCTGGCGCTCGCACGGCTCGGCGTCCCTCCGGGGCGGGCACTCCACGTCGGCGACGGGCGAGACGACGAGGCGGGAGCCCGAGCCGCCGGCATGGCCTTCGTTGCAGCGCCGCTCGCGGGGGCGCTCGGAGCCTGGGCATGAGCGCACTGCCCCTCCGGGGACGCGGCACGGGGCGACTCGCGGGCTGGCTCGGCCTCGTCGGCGCTCTCGTCGTCCTCAACTACTCGTCGCGCCTGCTCGCCGGGGACACCCCGGTGGAGCGGCGTGACATCTTCTACCTCTGGTCGACCGCGGTGGGAACCCTCGTCCAGTTCGGGCTCATGCTCGCGATCATCCTCTGGATCGCCGCCGGCGCGCCGGCGCGGGAGCTCCTCGCGCTTCGCCGCCCGCGCAGCTGGAAGGCGGCGGCCGGCTGGGCCGCGGGGGTGCTCGTCGGCATCTTCGTGCTCTCGCTCGTGCTCGGCCCCCTCCTGCGGGCGGGGGAGGAGCAGGGTCTCACCCCGGAGGAGTGGGACCCCTCCCGGGCGACACCGTTCGTGGCGAACTTCGTGCTCGTCTCGACCTTCGTGCCGGTCGTCGAGGAGCTCATGTTCCGCGGCGCGGGGTTCTCGCTGCTCGAGCGCTTCGGCGGCACGTTCGCGATCGTCGGGAGCGCGCTCCTGTTCGGGCTGGCGCACGGGCTCGTGCGCGCGCTGCCGGTGCTCGTGGCCTTCGGGCTCGGGCTCGGGTGGCTGCGGCGGCGCTCGAACAGCGTCGTGCCCGGGATCGTCCTGCACGGCGCGTTCAACGCGATCGGGCTGCTCGCCTCGGTGACGCTGGAAGGAACCGGTGACGGCTAGGGCGAACCGTGGCTGCGTGCGCGTCGCGCTCGTCCTCTGCGTGGTCGCTGCCACCGCGGCAGGCGAGAGC
>JACCZA010000292.1 GCA_013696185.1 Actinomycetota bacterium | reverse complement strand
GCGCTGCCGTTCGGGCTCGAGCACCGAGAAGTCGAGGTCGCCGATCGCATCCTCGATCAGCCGGCGGTGATCCTCGTCGGTGAGGGTCTTGCGCGTGACCTTCGCGGCGGCGGCGAGCGCGAGCTCGGCCACCTCCGCGCGGATCTGCTCGAGCGAGCGCGTGGTCTCGGCCTCGATCTGGCGCCGCGTCTCCTCCAGGCGTCGCTGGCGATCGGCCTCCGTCTCCTCGCGCACGCGCTCGCGCATGGAGTCGGCGACCCGGCGGGCCTCGGTCAGGATCGCCTCGGCCTCGCCGCGCGCGCCCGCGCGCAGCTGACGGTGCTCCTCGAGGAGGCGCCGTGCCTCGGCGCGGGCGTTGTCGGCCTCCTCGATCGACTGGCGGATGCGCTCGCGGCGCTCGTCGATCGTCTTCTGGATGGGGCCGAAGGCGAACCGCCGCAGCACGAGGAAGGTGATCCCAAAGCAGACGAGCGTCCAGATCATCAGGCCCAGGCGGACCTCGATCAGCGGGTTCGCCGCCAGCAGCATGTCGGTCGCCGAGCCCATCGCTAGACGAGCACGAAGGCGAGCAGGCCGCCGATCAGGCCGTAGAAGACGACGGCCTCGGTCAGGGCGAAGCCGAGCCACATGATCCCCTGCAACTCGCCGCGCAGCTCGGGCTGGCGGGCGACCGACTGGATCATCGAGCCGAAGATGTTGCCGATGCCGACGCCGGCGCCGAGGGAGCCGAGGCCGATGCCGAGCGCGAGCGCGATCGCCTTGCCGGCGTCGACTGCGGTGTCGGTCTGGGCGAGGAGCGGGGTGAGCATTGGGGGTGTCCTCCTTGGGGGTGGTTAGTGCTCGGGCTCGATCGCCGAGCCGATGTAGATGGCCGAGAGGGCGGCGAAGATGAATGCCTGGATGCCGACGACGATGATCACCTCGAAGAGGTAGAAGGCGGTCGCCGCCGGGATGGCGAGGGCGGCGAGCGCGACCGACTCGAGCACGAAGATCAGGCCGATGAAGGTCAGGATCAGCATGTGGCCGGCGAGCATGTTGGCGAAGAGGCGGACCGACAGCGAGATCAGCCGCATGAACTGGCCGAGCACCTCGAGCGGGACGATCAGCGGGTACATCACCTTCGGCACCTCGGGGATCCAGCTCTTGAAGTAGCGGACCGGGCCGTTGGCGCGGATCCCCTCGACGTGGGTGAAGACGAAGGTCATCAGCGCGAGGGCGAGCGTGACCGAGATGGACGAGGTGGCCGCGTAGATGCCGAGCGTCGGCAACTCGATGCCCCCGACCTCGAACTTCTCGTCCGAGAGGGGCAGCGGGATGAACCCGATCAGGTTGACGACGAAGATGAACATCAAGAGCGTCGCGCAGTAGGGGAACCAGCGGCCGATCGCCTTCGAGGGCAGCCCCTGCTCGGCGACCTGGGTCTGGGCCACCTCGTAGATCTGCTCCCCGACGGTCTGGCGGCGGGTGGGCGAGCCGCGGAAGCGCACCCGCATCGAGACGAGCCCGATCAGGATCGTGAGGAGCGAGGCGAGGATCAGGTAGCCGACCGCCTTCGTGATCGAGAGGTCGATCGGCCCGAGCTCGAGGGGCACCCAGGGGTGCTGCTCGAACTCCACCGAGGGGTCGAACTTCTCGGGGTCCTCGGCCTGGGCGAGCGCCGCGGCAGGAGCCAGGAGCGCGAGCGTCGTCAGGAGCGCCAGCAGCCGCCTCACGGAGCCGGGCTCCCGAAGTAGGTCGCGAGCGAGACGCCGAGCTCGAGCGTGTAGGCGAGCGCGTAGACGAGCGCGGCCGCGAGTCCGAGCCGCGCGTCGGAGGCGGCGACGGCGATGACGACCACCATCACCGCGACCGCACGAAACATCATCCCGATGCCGACCACGCCTGAGGCGGCGAGACTACCCGCGCCGAGCCGGAGGTGCGCCAGCAGCCCGCCGAGTCCCTGAGCGCCGAGCCACAGCGCCGCGCCGAGCAGCCAGCCGTCGAGGCGCCAGCCGGCGGCGAGGAAGATCGGAAGGGCGAGCAGGACGACCGCGGCGCCCGCGAGCAGGGGCGCGCGGCGCGGCGGCAGCGGGCGTGGTGTGGCGAACGCGCTCGCCCTCACGTGAAGTAGCCCCGGTAGCGGCGGTAGACGACGAAGATGCCGACCGGGATGCCGGCAACGGCGCCGCCGAGCGCTCCGAGCGGCCACGAGCCGGCAGCCCAGCCGACGAGAGCACCCAAGCCGAGGCCCATCGCCGTCACTCCCGCGAGCAGCGCGCCTGCCCCGGCGGGCTGGAAGCTCTGGCGCGAGGCGGGCTCCATCCAGCGGAGATGGTATCAGGCTTTGTGACAGCGCAAACCGCTTGTTCGCGCGCAAACGCGCGGAACTTGTACGCTCCCGCGGCGATGCCGTCGTTCCGCGTCAGAACCACGGGCGGCGGGCCCCGGGTGGTGCTCGTCCACGGCAGCGTGACCGGCAGCGCCACCTGGAGCGTGCTGCGGGGGCTCGGGTCGCGCTACACGCTCGTCCTGCCCGAGCGGCCCGGCTACCCGCCGAACCCGCCGCTCGAGCGGATCGACTTCGTGCAGCAGGCCGAGGAGCTCGCGGAGCTCCTTGCCGGCGGGGCCCACCTCGTGGGGTTCTCCTACGGCGGGGTGAGCTCGCTCCTGCTCGCGGGGCGACACCCGGAGGCGGTGCGCTCGCTGACCGTGATCGAGCCGCCGTGCTACGGCGTGGCGGCGGACGTACCGGCGGTCGCCGAGCTGAGCGGGCGGATGCAGGCGCTCTGGGCCGAGGGGATCGAGGAGCCGCGCCTGTTCCTGCGCCGCTTCTCGGCCAGCTTCGGCGAGGCCGGCCGGGTGCCGGCCGAGGTGCCGCCCCAGCGCGAGCAGGGCGTGCGGGCACTCATGGTCGAGCGCGGCCC
Organism: Actinomycetota bacterium; assembly: GCA_013696185.1. GTDB lineage: Bacteria > Actinomycetota > Thermoleophilia > Gaiellales > Gaiellaceae > JACCZA01. Next base: position 1,119 of record JACCZA010000292.1, on the reverse strand, counting down.
GTGGGAGGCGGAGATCCCGCTCGAGGCGCTCGGCCGCGCGCCGTGGCCGAAGCTCGTCTGCTCGAGCGGCGGTCATCCGGCCTACGAGGCCGTGTGCGACGTGCTGGAGGAGCGGCTGGCCGCCGAGCGCATCGTCCTTCCCGGCGCCGGTCACGCGGTCCACCTCGCGCCCGGCTTCGCGGAGCGCCTCGCGGACTTCCTGGGGCGCGCGGAGAGCGGCAGCTAGCCGAGGCGGCGCTACGCGCTGCGGCGCTCCTCCCGCCGGGCGGCCTCGCGCCGGCGGGCGCGCGGGCTCGTCAGCTTCACGAGCTCGAGCAGGTACACGACGTAGAGCGAGAAGCCGAGGGCGACGAGGCCGAGCGCTGCCGCGAGCGCCGACGGCCAGAGCTGCCACTCGCCTCCCGGGCGAGGCGGCGCGAAGCGCGTCGCGAGCGCGGCGGCCGCGAGCGTCAGGCACCAGGCGTACATCGTGAGCGCGGCCCGGCGCTGCGAGAAGCCGCGCCTGAGGAAGCGGTGGTGCAGGTGGGCCTGGTCGGCGACGTAGGGCTTCTCGCCGTGCTTCAGGCGGCGCGCGACGACGAACGACGTGTCCAGGATCGGGATCGCGAGCACGAGCAGCGGGAACAGCAGGGCCACGATCGACGCAGTCTTCAGGAGACCCTGGATCGACAGGGTCGCGAGCGTGAAGCCGAGCAGGAACGCGCCCGAGTCGCCCATGAAGATGCGCGCGGGATAGAAGTTGTGGCGGAGGAAGCCGAAGCAGCTGCCGGCGACGATCGCGGCGAGGATCGCGGCCTCCGGCTTGCCGAGGGAGAGCGCGATCAGCGAGAACGTGGAGCCGGCGATGGCGGCGATCCCGGCAGCGAGGCCGTCGAGGCCGTCGAGGAAGTTGACCATGTTCATGATCGCCACGATCCAGAGGAAGGTGGCGGGGCCGCCGATCCACCACGGCACCACCTGCGGCTCGAACGGCGGGAAGGTGAAGCGGTCGATCGTCACGCCGAAGCCGATCGGCACGGCGGCGGTCGCCGACTGGCCCGCGAGCTTCGCCCACCACGGCAGGCCGCGGAGGTCGTCGACGAAGCCGACCGCCGTTGCGAGCGCCGCGCCGAGCAGGAT
>JACCZA010000286.1 GCA_013696185.1 Actinomycetota bacterium | reverse complement strand
GAGACTGAAGCCGAGCGCCTCGAGCACGTCCGCCGAGCCCGACGCCGAGGAGACCGCGCGGTTGCCGTGCTTGGCCACCGCGGCGCCCGCCGCCGCGGCCACGAGGGCCGCCGCGGTGGAGATGTTCAGCGTGTGCCGCCCGTCGCCGCCCGTCCCCGCCGTGTCGACGAGGTCGCGCCGCCTCGGCGTGACCGGGAGGACGTGGGCGCGCATCGCCTCGGCGCAGCCGGCGATCTCGTCGGCGGTCTCGCCCTTCAGCCGCAGGGCGACGAGGAACCCGCCGATCTGACCCGGCGACGCCTCGCCGCGCATGATCTCGTCCATCACCTCGCGGGCCTCGTCCTGACGGAGGTCGCGGCCCTCGAGCAGCCGCGCGAGCGCGCCCTGGATCACGCTGCGTCCTCGAGGAAGTTGCGGCAGAGCTCCCGCCCGAGCGGCGTCAGCACCGACTCCGGGTGGAACTGGACGCCCTCGACGGGCAGCCGGCGGTGCCGGACGCCCATCACCTCGCCGTCGTCGCTGCGGGCCGAGACCTCGAGCGAGGCGGGTACGCGGGTGGCGGCGAGCGAGTGATAGCGGCCGCCCTCGAAGCGCTCCGGCAGGCCGCGGAAGACACCGCGCCCGTCGTGCTCGATCGCGCTCGCCTTGCCGTGGAGCAGCCGCCGAGCCTCGCCGATCTCGCCGCCGCAGGCCTCCACGATCGCCTGGTGTCCGAGGCAGACACCGAGAGTCGGCACCCGGGGGGCGAGGCGGCGGACGAGCTCGAGCGTCGCCCCCGAGCTCTCCGGCCGGCCCGGCCCGGGCGAGATCACGAGGTGCGACGGCGCGAGGCGCTCGGCCTCGGCCGCGCCGATCTCGTCGTTCCGGCGCACGACGACATCGGCCCCGAGCTCCGCGAAGAGGTGGACGAGGTTGTAGGTGAAGCTGTCGTAGTTGTCGATCAGCAGGAGCATGCCCCGTGCAGTTTGCGCGCAGCATGCGTCGGGGGCAATCGCGGGTTAGCCGGAAGCGCCGAGGACGGCGATCTCGTCGCCCTCGCCCAGCACCTGCTGCCCGCCGGCGACCCGCGCTCCGGCGTCGACGATCGCGTGCTCGACCCTCGCTCCCGCGCCCACGCTCGCCTCGCCGAGGAGCACCGCTTCCGAGACCTCCGCGCCCTCCTCGATCCGCACGCCCGGACCGAGCACCGAGCGGGTCACGCGCCCGGCGATCCGGCACCCGGGCGCGATCAGGCTCGCGCGGATCTCCGCCGAGCCGTCGATGCGGCTCGGCGTCAGCACGGGCATGAAGGTGCGGATCGGCCAGGCGGCGTCCTCCAGCCGCAGCGCCGGCTCGTCCTCGAGTAGCTCCATGTGCGCCCGCCAGTAGCTGCCGAAGGTGCCGACGTCGCGCCAGTAGCCCTCGAGCCGGTGCTGCCAGGCGCCGCCGTCCGCGACGAGCCGTGGCAGCAGCACGTCGCCGAAGTCCCCGAGCCCGGAGTCCTCGTCGTCGTCCCCGCCGCCGTCCGCCGCGAGCTCGTCGAGCAGGTCGAGCAGCCGCCCCGTGTCGTAGGCGAAGACCTCGGTCGTGACGAGGTCGCTGCGCGGCTCGTCGGGCTTGTACTCGAAGCCCGTCAGCCGCCCGTCGCCGTCGACCTCCACGACTCCGAAGCGCCCGGCCTCCTCGCGTCGCACCCGCGTCGTGACGACGGTCACGTCGGCGCCGTGCCTGCGATGCGTGTCGAGGACGTCCCGGTAGTCCAGCTTGTAGACGTGGTCGGCGCTCAGGACGAGCAGCGTCTCCGGCGCGAGGTCGGCGATCTGCTCGCGGTTGCGATACAGGGCGTCGGCGTTGCCCCGGTACCAGCCGCTCTCGTCGGTGCCCTGTTGCGGATGGAGGATCTTGAGGCCGCCGTAGGAGCGGTCGAGGTCCCACGGGCGCCCGTTGGCGAGGTGGTCCGAGAGCGTGTGGGGCGCGTGCTGTTGCAGCACCCACACGTCCGTGATGCCGCTGTGCATGCAGTTGGAGAGCGGGAAGTCGATCAGGCGGTAGACGGCCCCGAAGGGCAGCGAGGGCTTCGCGCGCTCGTCGGTGAGCGGGCTCAGGCGCTGCCCCGCGCCGCCGGCCAGGATGAGCGCCAGGACGTCGCGGCGGGTCTCCACCCGGCCCGCCTACCCGCTGCCGCGCGGGTCAACCGGGGCGCCCGCCGTAGGATGGCGCCGTGGTCGAGGCTCGTCGCTCCAGCACCGACCTGTACCTCCTCGAGGAGCTGCTCGATCCGGCGGATCGCGAGGTGCGGGACCGCGTGCGCGATTTCTGCGAGCGCGAGGTGCTGCCGATCGTGAACGACTGCTGGGAGCGCGCCGAGTTCCCGTTCGCGCTCGTGCCGAAGATCGGCGCGCTCGGCATCGCCGGCGGCACGATCGAGGGCTACGGCTGCCCGGGGATGAGTGCGACGGCGTCCGGGCTCGTGAACCTCGAGTGGGGGCGGGCCGACGGGAGCCTCGGCACGTTCTTCGGCGTCCACTCGAACCTGGCGATGGGCTCGATCGCCGCCTTCGGCTCGGATGCGCAGAAGGAGCGCTGGCTGCCGCCGCTGGCGCGGCTCGAGGCGGTCGGCGCGTTCGCGCTGACCGAGCCCGCGCACGGCTCCGACGCGGTCAGGCTCGAGACGCGTGCCCGTCTGGACGGCGAGGACTACGTGCTGGACGGCGCCAAGCGCTGGATCGGAAACGCGTCCTTCGCGGACGTCACGATCGTGTGGGCGCGCGACGAAGACGGCGACGTCGGCGGCTTCCTCGTCGAGCGTGGAGCCCCTGGCTTCGTCGCCGAGGTGATGACCGGCAAGGCCTCGCAGCGGGCGGTCTGGCAGACCGACATCGTGCTCACGGGCGTGCGGGTGCCGGCGGAGAGCCGTCTGCCGGGGTGCCGCGGCTACCGCGACGTCGCCCACCACCTCGCGCGCACCCGCTACACGGTCGCGTGGCGGGCGCTCGGCCACGCGCTCGCCGCCTACGAGGCGGCGCTCGCCTACGCGCTCGAGCGGGAGCAGTTCGGCCGCAAGCTCGCGGGCTTCCAGCTCGTGCAGGACGCACTCGTGCGGATGGTCGCCGAGATCACCGCGATGCAGCTCCTCTGCCTGCGCCTCTCGCAGCTCGTCGAGGACGGGCGGCTGACCGCCGGGATGGCCTCGCTCGCGAAGCTGAACAACGCGGCGAAGGCCCGCGCGATCGTGGCCCAGGCGCGCGACATCCTCGGCGGCAACGGCATCCTGCTCGAGCACCACGTCGCCCGCCACCAGGCCGATCTCGAGGCGATCTACACCTTCGAGGGAACCGACTCGATCCAGTCCCTGATCGTCGGGCGCGAGCTGACCGGCCTGTCGGCGTTCGCGTGACCTCGACGCTCGAGCGCTTCGCGGCGATGATCCGCGGCGAGGTCGAGAGCCCTCCGGTCGCGCGGCTGATCGGCTTCAGGATGACGGTGGCCGAGCCGGGGCGGACCACGTTCGAGCTCGAGGTGGACGAGCGGCACGGCAATCCGATGGGGACGCTCCACGGCGGCATCCTCTGCGACCTCGCCGATGCGGCGATGGGCACCGCCTACGCGACGCTGCTCGAGGAGGGCGAGACCTTCACGACGCTCGAGCTCAAGATCAACTTCCTGCGCCCGTTCTGGACGGGCACGCTGACCGCGGCGGGCAGTGTCGTGCAGCGGGGGCGGACGGTCGGCCTCGCGGAGTGCGACGTCCTGGACGGCGAGGGACGTCTGGTAGCGCGGGCCTCCAGCACCTGCCTGACGCTGCGGGGCGAGGCGGCGAAGGGGCGCTAGACTCGACCACGCATGAACCTCCGCGACACGCCCGACGAGGCTGCGTTCCGGGGCGAGCTTCGGGCCTGGCTGCAGGACAACCTCCCCGAGGAGCTGCGCGCCCACCGCGGCGGCGCCGGTCGCTTCGAGGAGCTCGGGCGGGCGTGGAGCCGCAAGCTCTACGACGCGGGATACGTCGGCCTCACGTGGCCGCGCGAGTACGGCGGGGCCGGCGCGCCCTACTCCCACCAGGCGATCTTCCTCGAGGAGCTCGCCCGCTCGGAGGCGCCGCAGCACATCGGCGTGATCGGCCTCGGCATGGCGGGCCCGACGATCATCGCCCACGGCACCGACGAGCAGAAGTCCGCGCACCTGCAGAGGATCCTGTCGGCCGAGGAGATCTGGTGCCAGGGCTTCTCCGAGCCCGAGGCCGGCTCGGACCTCGCCTCGCTGAAGACGCGCGCGGAGCTCGACGGCGACGCGTTCGTCGTCAACGGCCAGAAGGTCTGGTCCTCGTTCGCGCACATCGCCGACTTCTGTCTCCTCCTGACGCGCACCGACGCGGATCCGGCGAAGCACCGGGGCCTCACCTACCTGCTCGTCGACATGCGCTCGGCGGGGGTCGAGGTGCGTCCGCTCCGCCAGATCACCGGCGAGGGGGAGTTCAACGAGATCTTCTTCACCGACGTGCGGGTGCCGCGGGCGAACGTCCTCGGCGAGGTCGGCAGCGGCTGGGGCGTGGCCATGACGACGCTCCTGCACGAGCGCGGCACGCTCGGGTTCGCGCTCACCGCGGCGCTCGAGGTCGCGGTGCGCAAGCTGATCGCCCTCGCGAAGGAGCGCCGGGTGGACGAGGGGCTGCGCGAGCGGGTCGCGCGCGAGTGGATCGAGTTGCAGGCGCTCCGCTACACGAACTACCGCGCGCTGACGAAGCTGATGCAGACGGGAGTTCCCGGCCCGGAGGGCTCGATCGCGAAGCTGCACTGGTCGGAGTCGAATCAGCGCCTGACGAAGCTCGCGCTCGAGATCCTCGACACCGAGGCGCAGCTCCTGGACGGGGGCGGCCACGGGGAGGGCTACTGGCAGTTCCAGCAGCTGCGCAGCCGGGGCAACACGATCGAGGCGGGCACCTCGGAGATCCTCCGCAACATCGTCGCCGAGCGCGTGCTCGGCCTGCCGAGGAGCCGGTAGCACCCATGGACTTCGCCTTCACCGACGAGCAGGAGCTCCTGCGCTCGCAGGCGCGCTCGTTCCTCGCCGAGCGCCGCTCGCTCGAGGCGGTAGCCGAGCGGGAGGGCAGCTTCGAGCCCGGCTCGTGGCAGGAGCTCGCGGAGCTCGGCTGGACCGGAGTCTCCGTGTCCGAGGAGGAGGGCGGCGCCGGTCTCGGCTTCCTCGAGGAGGCGGTGATCTTCGAGGAGCTCGGCCGCGTCCTCTACCCGGGCCCCTACTTCTCGACGATCGCGCTCGCCCTGCCGGCGCTCGCCGGGCATGCGGCGCTCCTCCAGCGGGTCGCCGCCGGCGAGCTGACCGCGACGCTCGCCCATGCCGAGGCCGCCGGGCCACGCCGGCTCGCAGATACTGGCGGCTTGGCGACCGAGGCGCGCCAGGACGGTGCCGCCTGGACGCTCGCCGGCGAGAAGGTCCTCGTGCCCGATCTGGGCAGCGCGGGGACGGTCGTGGTCACGGCGCGAAGCGGCGGCGGCGTCGGCCTGTGGTCGGTCGAGGGCGGCGCACGCGAGCCGGTCGAGACGATGGACTCGACCCGGCCCTACGGGGTGCTGCGTCTCGACGGCGCGCCTGCGAGCCTCCTCGTCGAGCCCGGGTCGGGCGAGGAGGCGCTCGCGCAGATCCGCACCCGCGCGCTCGCCGCCCTGGCCCTCGAGGCGGTCGGCGTGGGCGAGGCGGCGAACGCGCTCGCGATCGAGCACGCCTCCTCGCGCGAGCAGTTCGGCCGCGCGATCGGCGTCTACCAGGCGGTCTCGCACTCGGTCGTCGACGGCTACGTGGGCGTGGAGCTCGCCCGCTCGCTCGCCTACTGGGCTGCCTGGTGCGTGGCCGAGGGCGACGAGCAGGCAGCCGTCGCAGCGGCGGCGGCGAAGGCGCACGCGGCGGAGGCGGCGGTCGCCGCCTGCGAGCGCTCGATCCAGGTGCACGGCGGCATCGGCTTCACCTGGGAGCACGTGCTGCACCGGCTCTACAAGCGGGCGCAGTGGATCCAGGCGTTCGAGGGGTTCGCGCCCGTTCTGCGGCGGGAGGTCGCCTCGGCGCTCCTCGACGTCTCCGAGGAGGAGTCCACCGAGCTCGTCCAGCAGGAGACACCCGTCCAGCAGGAGGTGGCCTGAGGTGGGACACGCATTCGGCTCGATCGACGGGCTCGGCGAGGGGCCCGGCTTCCGCAAGGTGCGGCAGGCGCTCGGCGTGACCGCGTTCGGCGTGAACGCGGTCGTGATGCCCCCGGGCGCCGAGGGCTTCCTCCACTACCACGACACGCAGGACGAGCTCTACCTCGTCCACCGCGGCACCGCGCGCTTCGAGGTGGGTGAGGAGACGCGCGACCTGGGGCCGGGGGGCCTCTTCCACGTCGAGTCGACCACCCCCAGAAAGGTCTCGAACGCCGGTGACGAGGAGCTCGTCCTGTTCATCGTCGGCGGCAAGGGCGGCTACGTCGAGCGCGACGGGCAGCTCGTCGACCCTGGCGATCTCGCGCGCCGCCAGGGGATAGGGAGCAGCTCCAAGCCGGCGTCGTAGCCGGGACTCGCGGAAGGGAGCATTCGATGGACGGACTGATCATGGACTACCAGCTGACCCTGCCGGCGATCCTGCGCCGCGCGGAGCAGCTGTTCGGGCACAAGGAGATCGTCACCCGGCTGCCCGACCGGAGCTTTCATCGCTACACCTACGCCGACTTCGCCGTGCGCGCGAAGCGGCTCGCGCTCGCCCTCGCGGAGCTCGGGATCGGCGACGGCGACCGGGTCGGGACGCTCTGCTGGAACCACTACCGCCATCTCGAGGCCTACTACGGGATTCCGCTGGCAGGCGGCGTCATCCACACGCTCAACCTGCGCCTCCACCCGAGCGACCTCACCTACATCGCGAACCACGCGGGCGACCGGGCGCTCATCGTCGACGAGAGCCTGCTGCCGCTCTACGAGGGGATCAAGGACGGCCTCGACCTCGAGCATGCGATCGTGATCTCCGAGGGCGGCGAGGCGCCGGCGGGGATGCTCTCCTACGAGGAGCTGATCGCCGGCGTCGACGAGGCCGACTACACCGAGCTGCAGATCGACGAGCGCTCGGCGGCGGCCATGTGCTACACGAGCGGGACGACGGGGCAGCCGAAGGGCGTCCTCTACTCGCACCGCGCGATCGCGCTCCAGGCGTTCGCGGCGGCGATGGCCGGGCCGTTCGGGCTGCACGAGGCCGACACGACGCTGCCGGTCGTGCCCATGTTCCACGCGAACGCCTGGTGCTTCCCCTTCACGTGCACGCTCGTCGGGGCGAAGCAGGTCTATCCCGGGCCCCATCTCGACCCGGCCTCGCTGCTCCAGGCGTTCGAGCAGGAGCGCGTCACGGTCACTGCCGGCGTGCCGACGATCTGGCTCGGCATCCTCGCCCTCCTCGACGCGGATCCGGGCGCCTACGACCTGTCGAGCCTGCGCGCGATGATCGTCGGTGGGTCGGCCGCGCCGCGCGCCATGATCCAGGCGTTCCAGGAGCGGCACGGGCTCAACGTCGTGCACGCGTGGGGCATGACGGAGATGACCCCGCTCGGGACGGTGGCGATGCTGACCAGCGACCTCCTCGACGCCCCGGACGAGGTGAAGTACGAGTACCTCTCCAAGCAGGGGCTGCCTGTGCCCTACGTGGAGATCCGCGCGCGCAGGGAGGACGGCGAGCTCGTGGCCTGGGACGGCGAGACGATGGGCGAGCTCGAGGTGCGCGGCGTCTGGGTGGCGAGCCGGTACTACGGCGACGAGGACACGGGCGACCGCTGGACCGCTGACGGCTGGTTCAAGACGGGCGACGTCGTCACGATCGACGGACGGGGCTGCATCGAGATCCAGGACCGCTCGAAGGATCTCGTCAAGTCGGGCGGGGAGTGGATCAGCTCCGTGGCGCTCGAGAACGCCTTGATGGGCCACCCGGCGGTGGCCGAGGCCGCCGTGATCGCGATGCCGCACGAGAAGTGGACGGAGCGGCCGCTCGCGGTCGTCGTCCTGAAGCCGGGTGGCAGCGCGACCGACACCGAGCTGCGCGAGTACCTCGCCTCCGGCTTCGCCAAGTGGTGGCTGCCCGACGAGTTCCGCTTCGTCGAGGAGATCCCGAAGACGGCGGTCGGCAAGTTCCGCAAGACCGCGCTGCGCGAGCAGTTCGCCCCCGCTCCGGGCTCGGCCGAGGTCGCCTCGTGAGGGTCGAGGGCAGCAGCTTCCTCGTTACGGGCGGCGGCTCGGGGCTCGGAGCCGCGAGCGCGCGCGAGCTGGCAGGAGCCGGCGGACGGATCGTGATCGCCGACGTCAACCGCGAGGCGGGCGAGGCGGTGGCGGAGGAGCTCGGGGCGGGCGCGCGTTTCGTCGAGACCGACGTCGCCGATCCGGACGCCGTCGAGGCGGCGCTCGCCGCCGTCGAGGGCGATCTCCACGGCGTCCTCAACTGTGCCGGCATCGGCTGGGCGGAGCGCGTCGTCGGCCGCGAGGGGCCGCACGACCTCGAGCGCTTCGCGCGCGTGATCCAGGTCAACCTGATCGGCACGTTCAACGTCATCCGTCTGGCGGCGGCACGCATGGCCGGAAACGGGCCGAGCGCGAGCGGCGAGCGGGGCGTGATCGTCAACACGGCCTCGGTCGCCGCCTTCGACGGGCAGATCGGACAGGTCGCCTACGCGGCCTCGAAGGCGGGCGTGCGCGGGCTCACCCTGCCCGTGGCACGCGAGCTCGGCCGCTTCGGTATCCGCGTCTGCACGATCGCGCCCGGCATCTTCGACACGCCGATGATGGCGATGGCGAGCCAGGAGGTACGGGAGTCGCTGCACGCGCAGGTGCCGTGGCCGCCGCGCTTCGGCCGTCCCGACGAGTACGCGCAGCTGGCCCGTCAGATCGTCGAGAACGAGATGCTGAACGGGGACACGATCCGCCTCGACGGCGCCCTGCGCATGGCGGCGCGCTGATGGCCGAGTACGTGGGGACCGAGATCGACGGCGCCGTCGCTCTCGTGACGATCGACCGGCCGCCGGTCAACGCCCTGAGCGCCGCGCTGATCGGCGAGCTGGAGCATGCGTTCACGACGCTCGGGGACGACTCCGCCGTGCGCGCGATCGTCCTGCGAGGAGCGGGCGAGCGGGCCTTCGTCGCCGGGGCGGACATCTCAGAGTTTCCGAGCATCGACGAGGGCACGGTCTCGGAAGGGGGCTCGGCCAGGGGCATCCAGAAGCTGGCCGGGCAGATGGAGGCGCTGCCGAAGCCGATCGTCGCCGCGATCCACGGCTACTGTCTGGGCGGCGGCCTCGAGACCGCGCTCGCCTGCGACGTCCGGATCGCCGCGGAGGACGCGCAGCTCGGCTTCCCCGAGATCAAGCTCGGCCTCCTGCCCGGAGGCGGGGGCACGCAGCGCTCCGTCCGCGCGATCGGCCCGGCGCGGGCGAAGCTCCTGTACCTGACGGGCGACCCGATCTCGGGGCAGCAGGCCTACGAGTGGGGGCTGGTCGAGCGCGTCGTGCCGCGCGCCGAGCTCGTCGAGGCGGCGAAGGGCCTCGCGGCGACGCTCGCCGAGCGCTCGCCGCACGCGATCGGGGAGCTGAAGGCGCTCGCGCTCGCCTCGCGCGATCTCCCGGTGGAGGAGGGCCAGCGGCTCGAGGCCGAGGCCTTCGCGCGGTGCCTCGCGAGCGAGGACGGGCGCGAGGGCGTCTCGGCCTTCCTCGAGAAGCGCGCCCCCCGGTTCACCGGCCGGTGAAGGCGGTCGTCCTCGGGGAGACCGGCGGGCCCGAGCAGCTCGTCTACGGCGAGGCGCCCGACCCCGAGCCGCGGCCGGGGAACGTGCTCGTCTCGGTGCGGGCGGCCGGGATCAACTTCGCCGACGTGCTCGTCCGCCTCGGGCGCTACCCGCAGCCGCCCGACCTGCCGGCGGTGCTCGGCTCCGAGCTCGCCGGGGAGATCGTCGGGCGAGGGGCGGATGGGCTGCGCGAGGGAGAGCGCGTCTTCGGCCTGACCGGAACGCCCGGCGGCGCCTACGCCGAGCTCGCGGAGGCCGATCCGCGCTGGCTCGTCCCCCTCCCGGCAGGAGCGTCGTTCAGCGAGGGCGCCGCCTTCCTCACGGCCTTTCTCACCGCCTGGCTGCCGCTGACGCGGCAGGTGCGCGTGCGCGAGGGCTCGGTCGTGCTCGTGCACGCGGCGGCCGGCGGGGTCGGCAGCGCAGCCGTGCAGGTCGCACGGCACCTCGGCGCGCGCGTCGTCGCGACGGCCGGCTCGGCTGAGAAGCTCGCGCTCGCCGGCGAGCTCGGCGCCGAGCTGACGATCGACTACCGCAGCGACGACTTCGTGGCGCGCGTGCGCGAGGAGCTGGACGGCGTCGACATCGTCGTCGATCCCGTCGGCGGGCCGGTGCTCGTCGAGAGCCTGAAGGCGCTCCGGCCGCTCGGGGTCGCGATCGCGATCGGCTTCGCGGGCGGTCCCTGGCAGCCGCTCGACCCGGCGCTCCTCGTCGGCCGGAACATCGGTGTCCAGGGCTTCTACCTCGGGCGGCTGATGAGCCTGGCGCCCGAGCTCGTGCAGGAGGCGATCGGCGAGGTGGTCGAGCTCTGGCGGCAAGGTGCGGTGCGGCCGGTGGTGGGCGGCGAGTACCCCTTCGCCGAGGCCGCCGAGGCGCACCGCTCGATCGAGGACAGGAAGAGCGTCGGCAAGGTGCTGCTGACCGCTTGAGCGAGGCGGCGCTCGTCACCGGAGGCGCCTCGGGGATCGGTCGCGCGCTCGTGCGCCGGCTGGCGGCGGAGGGGTGGTCGGTCGTCCTCGTCGACGTGGACGAGGACGCGGGGCGCGAGGCGGCTGCAGAGGTCGGCGGCACGTTCGTAGGCGCCGACGTCTCCCGTGCGGCCGACTGGGAGCGCCTCGCCGGCTCAGTCGGCCCGCTTGCGCTCGCCTGCCTGAACGCCGGCGTCGGCACGGCCACCGCCGAGGTGACCGAGCTCGCCGAGGAGGAGTACCGGCGCGTCCTCGGGGTGAACATCGACGGCGTCGTCCTCGGCGTCCGCGCGCTCGTGCCGCTGCTCGAGCCGGGCGGCAGGATCGTCGTCACCGCCTCGCTCGCGGGCCTCGTGCCCCTCGAGGGCGACCCGATCTACGCGCTGACCAAGCACGCGTTGATCGGCTTCGTCCGCAGCGTGGCCCCCGGCCTCCAGCAGCGGGGGGTGTCGATCAACGCGGTCTGCCCCGGGATCGCCGACACCCCGCTCGTGGGACCGGCGGCCCGGGAGACGCTCGAGCGCACGGGCTTCCCGCTGCTACGCCCCGAGGAGGTCGTCGAGGGGGTGCTCGTCGCCGCCGAGAGCGCTGAGACGGGACAGGCGTGGGTGTGCCAGCCCGGTCGCGAGCCGCTCCGGTTTCGCTTCCCGAACGTGCCGGGACCGCGCACTCCCGGCGCCGAGGGGCTCCGCCCGCCGTCCACGGCCGAGACGTTCACGCGGTGAGGCCGCTCGCGGGCACGCGGGTCGTGAGCCTCGCTGTCAACACCCCCGGCCCCGTCGCGGCAGCGCGCCTGCGCGAGCTCGGCGCCGAGGTGACCAAGGTCGAGCCGCCGGGCGGTGATCCGCTCGAGCGCGTGAGCCGCCCCTGGTACGACGAGCTGCGCGCCGGCCAGGAGGTCGTCCGCCTCGATCTCAAGAGCGACGAGGGGCGTGCGGCGCTCGACGAGCTCCTCGCGCCCGCCGACGTGCTGCTCACGTCGCACCGGCCTTCGGCGCTCTCGCGGCTCGGCCTCGCCTGGAGCGACCTGCACGCGCGCTTCCCGCGTCTCGTCCAGGTCGCGATCGTCGGCTTCGCAGCGCCGGACCAGGAGCTGCCGGGACACGACCTCACATATCTCGCGTCGCGCGGCCTGCTCGCACCGCCCGAGTTGCCGCGCACGCTGATCGCCGACCTCGGCGGCGCCGAGCGCGCGGTCGCCGCCGTCCTCGGGCTCCTCCTCGCCCGCGAGCGGGGCGACGGAGCGGGGTACGCCGAGGTCGCGCTCGCCGGGGCCGCCGATTTCTTCGC
>JACCZA010000256.1 GCA_013696185.1 Actinomycetota bacterium | reverse complement strand
GTCGATCACCGTCGACGCGGTGCCGGGCAGCTGACCGCCGTCGAGCTCCGCCGCGCAGCCCGCTCGAAGCGCCCCGGCCACCTCGTCCAGGCGTCGCGGGGCCGGCTCCCCGGGGAGGTTCGCGCTCGTGGCGAGCAGGACGCCGACCTGCTCCAGCACGCTCCGGGCCTCGCCCGCGAGCAGGGGCACCCGGACGCCGATGGCCTCGGGCCGGGAGCCCGTCAGCCAGCGGAAACGCCGGGCGGGGTTCGGCAGGACGAGCGTGTACGGCCCGGGCAGGAGCGCCCGCGCGATCGTCGCGGCGCGGCCGCGCAGCTCGGGCACGCACTCGAGCAGCAGGTCGAGGTCGCTCGCGAGCAGGGCCGACGGCTGCTCCCCGGCACGCCCCTTGAGGCGCAGCGCCCGGCGCACGGGCGCCTCGCGGTAGCCATCCGCGCAGAGGCCGTAGACCGTGTCGGTCGGCAGCAGCACCGGCGCGCCGGCCCGGATCGCACTGACGACGGCCTCGCTCACGGGCGGGCCAGGAAGCGCAGCACCTCGTCGCGGAAGCGCTCCCGGGCCTCGACGAAGATGAAGTGCCCTGCTCGAGGGATGACGACCTTCCTCGCGTGCGGGATGCCGGCTGCGATCTCGGCCGCCGAGACCGGGCCGGTGATGAAGTCGCGCTCGCCCGTGATCACGAGCGCCGGCGCCTCGATCAGCGCGAGGTCCGAACGGAGGTCGAAGGTGCCGACGATCTCCTTGTTGAAGAGGAGGAGGGCGTCGCCGTTCGGCGTCTCCTCGCGCAGAGTCTCGAGGTACGCGGCGGCCTCCGCGTCGTACTCGCCGAAGTAGAGCGGGAACTCGCGCAGCGCCAGGTCGGCCAGCTCGCGGTCGCTCGCGAACGCGCCGGCCTGCTCGGCCTCGAGGGCGGCCTGCGCGTCGTCGTACCAGGGCTCGCCCGCGCGCTCCCGCATCGCCGCCTGCATCGCCGTCTCCTGCTCGGAGGCGAAGCGCGGCAGCGTGCTCGCCAGCACGAGACGGTCGAGCGAGGCCGAGTGTGCCGCGGCGTAGACCATCGCGACGACCCCGCCGTGGGAGTGGCCGAGCAGGTCGATGCGCTCGACCCCGAGGTGCAGGCGCAGCTCCTCGAGGTCGGCAACGTAGTCCTCGAGCGTGTAGGCGCGCGGATCGGCCGGGCGGTCCGAGCCCTCCGTACCACGGGGGTGCAGGCAGACGAGGGTGAGCGACTCGCCGAGCCCCGCCAGATCGCCGAAGTAGCGCGACGAGAACCCCGGTCCGCCCGGGTGACAGACGAGGAGCGGCCCGGAGCCCTGCATCCTGTAGCCGAGCCGGCGTCCGTCGGACGTCGTGAACGAGGAGCTCATCGCCGCCGTCCTTCTACCACCCGCTCGCGGTCGGCCAGGTCGCGGGCGATCGTCACGTCCTCGTAGTCGAGCCCGCGCAGCGACGCCGCGACCCGAGCGGCCTGCCCGTCGCCGACCTCCAGCACGAGCCAGCCGCCCGCCCTGAGCACCGCCGTCGCGGCAGCCGCGATCCCCTCGTGGATGCCCTCGCCGACGAGGGCGCCGCGCGGCTCCCAGTCGCGGATCTCCACCTCGAGGCTCCCGAGCTCGTCCGGGCGGACGTAAGGCGGATTCGAGACGAGCAGATCCCAGTCGCTACCCGGCAGGCCGTGTGCGAAGTCCTGCTCGAGCAGCTCCACGCGATCCTCCAGACCGGTGGCCGCGCGGTTCTCGCGCGCGAGCGCGAGGGCCTCCGGCGAGTTGTCGATCGCCGTCACCCGGGCGCCGGCGTGCTCGTCGACGAGCGCGAGCGCGATCGCGCCGGAGCCGACCCCGACCTCGAGCACCCGCGGCCGAGCGAGCTCGCGCAGGTGCACGAGGCAGCGCTCGACGAGCACCTCCGTCTCGGGCCGGGGGATGAGCGCCCGGCTGTCGACCGCGAGCGTGAGCCGGCGGAAGCCCCACTCGCCGAGGACGTAGGCGACCGGCTCGCGGCGTCCGCGCCGTCGCACGAGCTCGCGCGCCGCCGCGAGCTCCGGAGGGGTCAGCGGCTGGTCGAAGCGGGTGTAGAGCTGAACCCGCGACAGGCCGAGCGCCTTGCCGAGGAGCAGCTCCGCGTCGAGCCGCGGCGTCTCCACCCCGCGCTCGCCGAGGTACTCGGCAGCGCGCTTCAGGGTCGTGCCGAGCGTCACTCCAGGGCGCGGCGGCGCGTCTCGCCGACGAGCGCCTCGGTGAAGTCGTCGAGCTCCCCCTCGAGGATGCGGTCGAGCTGGTGCACCGTCTTGTGGATGCGATGGTCGGTCAGCCGGTTCTCGGGATAGTTGTAGGTGCGGATCTTCTCCGCACGCTCCCCGGAGCCGATCTGGGAGCGTCGCGTCGCCGACAGCGCCGCCTCCTGCTTGGCGCGCTCGAGCTCGTGCAACCGCGCCCGCAGCACGCGCATGGCCTTGTTCTTGTTCTGCAGCTGCGACTTCTCGTCCTGCATCGCCACGACGACCCCCGTGGGCAGGTGCGTGATGCGCACCGCGGAGTCTGTCGTGTTGACGCTCTGCCCGCCGGGCCCGGTCGAGCGGTAGACGTCGATCTTGAGGTTGTTCGGGTCGACCTCCACGTCGACCTCCTCCGCCTCGGGCATGACGGCGACCGTCGCCGTGGACGTGTGGATGCGGCCCTGCGACTCGGTCTCGGGGACGCGCTGCACGCGGTGCGTGCCGCCCTCCCACTTGAAGACCGCGTAGGCGCCGTCGCCCTTGACGGCGAAGGTCACCTCCTTGAAGCCGCTCCCGTCGTTCGGGCTCGCGGAGAGCTCCTCGGTGCGAAAGCCCCGTCGCTCGGCGTAGCGCGTCAGCATCCGGTAGACGTCGCCGGCCCACAGCGCCGCCTCGTCGCCGCCGGCCGCCTGGCGGATCTCGACGATCACGTCCTTGCGGTCCGCGGGATCGGTCTCGACCAGGGCGAGCCGCAGCTCCTCCTCGAGGGCCCCGATGCGCTCCTCGAGCTCGGGCAGGAGCTCGCTCAGGTCGGCATCGTTCCGCGCAGCCTCCGCGTCGGCGGTCGCCTGCCGCCACTCCTGCGTCAGCCTGTAGGGACCTTCGAGCTCCTTCAGGCGCCGGCCGACCTCCGCCGCCTCGCGGTGGTCGTTGTAGACGCTCGAGTCGCTCATGCGCTCCCGCGTCTCGGCGTAGGAGCGCTCCAGCTCGTCGACGAGCTCCTCGAAGGCGGCCATGGAGCGATGCTAACGAGGGGCGCTGCGGTGATGCCCGGCTCG
>JACCZA010000150.1 GCA_013696185.1 Actinomycetota bacterium | reverse complement strand
CGCTGCAGGATCGGCCGGATCAGCGGGTAGTGCGTGCAGCCGAGGATGACGGTGTCCACCCCGGCCTGCCGGAGCGGCGCCGCGTAGCCGCGCACCGCCTCGACCGTCGCGGCGCCGAAGGGGTCGTCGCTCTCGATCAGGGGCACGAGCGCCGGGCAGGCGACCGCGACGACCTCGACTCCCGCATCGAGCGTGCGGACGAGCTCCTCGTAGCGACCGCTCGCCACTGTCGCCTGTGTCGCGAGCAGTCCCACGCGCCGGTTCCGGGTCGCCTGCACGGCCGCGTGCGCCTCGGGGTTGAGCACGCCGACGATCGGCACGTCGAGCTCCGTCTGCAGCTCGGGCAGCGCGGCGGACGTGGCGGAGTTGCACGCGGCGACGATCAGCTTGACGCCCTCGCGCTCGAGAAAGCCCGCGATCTCCCGGGCGAAGCGGCGCAGCTCGCCGACCGGCCGCGGACCGTAGGGGAGCCGCGCGGCGTCGCCGAGGTAGAGGAAGTCCTCGTCGGGCATCGTCACGAGGCACTCGTGCAGGACGGTGAGCCCGCCCATCCCCGAATCGAAGACGCCGACGGGACGGGAATCCACGAGGGCGATTGTACGGCCGCTCCGGACGGGGCCGAGCCACAGCGCCGCACCGGCTGCGGGGTCCTCCCGGCCGCGAGCGTCGCTCAGCGAGCGGGGACCCCGCCCTGCTCGAGCAGGCCGCGCAGCATGACGGCGTTCGTCGGCGCCTGTGCGACGAGGCGCTCGACCCCCGTGAGACCGTCGTCGGGGGCGGGAGAGCGGCTGTTGTTGTTGAAGAGTGCGTACACCTCCCGCGCGCCGTCGGCGAGCTCGCGCAGCGGCTCGACCCACGCCTCCAGCTCCTCCTCGCCGTACAGGTAGTCGAAGCGATCGGCCGCGCTGCGCCCGCGCACGTTCCAGGTGGCGGCGTTCCGCCCGTGGAAGCGCACGTACGCGGCCTCGGCGGTGCGGGCGACGACCGTCGGGACGAGGTTCTTCGCCTCCGTGTGCGGCGAGTCGGTGACGACGAACGTCGCGCCGAGGCGCTCGAGGAAGGAGAGCGTCTCGGCCCGATGCTCGTCGTCGAGCCAGCTGCGGTGGCGGAACTCGACGAGGAGCTCGTCCTCCTCCAGCTGCTCCTTCGCCCACTCGAGGTACTCGAGCGAGGACTGCCTGAAGACGATGTAGGACGGGAACTGGAGCAGGATGCCGCGCAGCTTGCCCGCGGCGCGCAGCGGCTCGAGCGCGGCGCGAAAGCGCAGCACCACCTCGGCGCGAACCTCGCGCGAAGGGCGCTCGACGCGGCCGCGCCCGTCGGTCTGCACGTCCGCGCGGAGGTCGGGCGGCAGCTGCTCGAGCCGGACCGGGTGGCGCGTGATCAGGCCGAAGGCCTTGATGTGGAAGGTGAAGTCCTCGGGCGTCCGCTCGGCCCAGCGGGCGACCGTGCTCTCGTCGGGGAGGCGGTAGTAGGTCGAGTCGACCTCCACGGTGCTGAAGTGCTCGGCGTAGTGGCGCAGGCGCGCCTCGGCCGACTTGATCTCGGGCGGGTACCAGAACTTGAGCAGCGACTCGTCGGCCCACGAGCAGGTGCCGACCCGGACCGTCCCCACGGGGGCATCCTACGAGCGCCGGGAGCTACGAGGACTCGGCGGGCAGGTCGTCCCGCCGCGACCACTCGTGCCACGAGCCTGCGTAGTTCTCGGCGTCGTAGCCCGCCGCGCGGAGAGCTGCGGTCGCCATCGCGGAGCGCTGCCCCGAGTGGCAGTAGCTGACGATCTCGGCGCCCTCGGGCAGCCCCACGAGCTCCCGCACCTCACCCGCCGAGAGTCCCGTCAGCGCGTCGACCTCGAGGTTCCGCGCCCCCGGGACGTGACCCTGACGCGGATCGCAGGGATACCCGCGCGCTCCGCTGTACTCGGGCGGCGTGCGCACGTCGAGCACCGTCAACGCCGGGTCGCCCAGCCTGCCGGCCAGCTCGTCGGCGGTCACGTCCAGCGCGCCACGAAGTCGAGGAGGAGGCGGTTGAACTCCGCCGGTCGCTCGAGGCTCGGCAGGTGCCCCGCGCCCCGGAAGACCTGCACGTGCGGGACGAGCGCCCGCAGCTCCTCGGGCGTGACGAACCCGTCCCGGTCGCCGACGATCCCGAGCAGCGCGTCGCCGAGACCGCGCGACACGAAGCCGGCACGCATCTCCTCGGCCTCGTCCTCACCGACCTCTGCGG
>JACCZA010000148.1 GCA_013696185.1 Actinomycetota bacterium | reverse complement strand
TGATCTTCGTCTTCGTCACGACCCGGGTCACGACGGACGAGGTGGCACCGGCGACTGCCGGCTTCTCGACCGTGACGATCCGCTCCACCACCCGCTCGGGGCCGGGCACGGTCACGATCCGCTCGACCACGCGCTCGGGCCCGGCGACCTCGACGATCCGCTCGGGGCCGGGCACGGTGACGGTGACGACAGTCGTCTGCGCCACGCACTCGCCGGCCTCGTTCTTGGTCATGCCGCCCGGCACGCTCGCCTGCGCACCCTCGATGTTGGGGCAGACGTCGGTCGCCTGCTGCTCGTTGGCGATGCACTCGCCGGCCTCGTTCTTCGTCATGCCGGCCGGCACGCTCGCCTGCGCACCCTCGATGTTGGGGCAGACGTCGCTCTCTTGCTGCGGCGTCGCGTTCGTGTCGAACGTGATGTGCGAGATACCGCCGCCAGCCACCGTCTTCGTGATCGAGAAGCTGGCGGGGCCGACGATCGGCGCCTCCCTGCTCGTGGCACCGCCGCCGCCCTGGCCGGTCTTGTAGCAGAACTGGCTCAGCGTGAAGCCGTCGGCGACCGTCACGATCACCTCTTCGTCACTGGCTGCTGCGATCGTGATGCCGGGCGCGGCTGCGCCCTCCCAGCCACCGTCCAGCTCGTACTTGCCGTCGTAGCTCGGACACACCTCGGTCTGGCCCGGCTGGGCCAGCGCGGGAGCCGCGAACGCGAGCATGCCGAGCGCCGCGACGATCAAGAGCACCTTCTTCATTGTCTCGTTCCCCCTCGTTTCTCGTGCCTTGCGCAGCGCCGCCTCGAGTGGCCGGTGCTGTGCTCCTACTCACCCCTCTAGGGGAGCCGGGCGAAAGCGAGAAGGGCGAATCACTCCCACGAGGGATCGAGCGTGGTGCAAGAGCACTCGTTCGAGTGATTGGGGGGCTTGGAGTGCAGTGAGGCGCTCTGAAGACAGCGGGGAGGAGCCGTTACCATCCTCGTCCTGCCATGGGCGTGTCGACACGGATCGAGCTCGGCCGCCGCCTCCCGACCGGTGAGGGGGCGGGCGCGTGACCACGCTCAACGTCGTCCTCACCCACCTTCCGCCGGCAGCGGTCAACGAGGGGCTGAGCTTCCTGGACGAGGTCGCGCCCCAGGCCCGGTTCGCGGTCTGTCACGTTGGCGACGAGGACGCGCTGGCCGGGGTGGCCCGCGAGGAGAAGGTCTTCGTGGACGAGCCGTCCTTCAACGGGCTGCCGTACACGTATCAGTCGCTGAACGCGATCCTCGACGGGGTGCACGATCGCCTCGTCCGACCCGATCCCGGCATCGACGCGGTCTACTTGCTCGAGTACGACCACCTCGTCCTGCGACCCGACTTCGAGGAGCGGCTGAGCGCTGTGGCTGCCGCGACCGGAGCCGACTTCATGGGCAAGACCTGTGGCGAGCGCACGGCGACGAACTGGTTCCACTACGTGCGGTTCCGGCGCGACGAGCGCCTGTTGGAGCACCTGCGCTCTGTCTCCGTCCGCGCGGATCCGACCCGGATGTACGGCTGTCTCGGCAACGGCTTCTGGCTCTCGCGCACTGCGCTCGAGGCGTTCGTCGCTGTCGAGGATCACCCCCCCTGCTACGGGGAGCTGTACGTGCCCACGCTGCTCCACCACCTCGGCTTCGAGCTCGTCGACATCGACACACACAGCGACCTCTACCGCCATGTCCGCTGGTATCGCCCGTTCGCGGTCGAGGAGGTGGTGCGCCTCAAGCGCGACGGCGCGGTCTTCGTTCACCCGTTCAAGGACACGAAGGCGATCGGTGCCGTCCGCTCGGCCCCTGGGCCGGACTCCGGGGCGCTGTCCGCTCCGGAGACCTCGACCTCCTGAGGGCAGCTCAGGTCACGAGCGCGCCCCGGCGTGCCTCACCCGAGCTCCTCCTCGGTCGGACGCTCGAGCGTCGCCGCAGTCGAGGGTGACGACGGACGCGGGCGCCTCGGCTCGCGCACGGGGGCGCCGGGCGGCGCCTCAGGGAGGTCGCGCCACTCGCAGGCGCGCCGCGGGCGGCGGATCCCCAGGAACCGCAGGAGCCGGTCGAAGCGGGACCCGGAGGGCTGCCGACGAGCCACGTCGTCAGGCCGGGCGTGCGCCCGGGTAGCGGGGGAGCCCGTCCTCGGGGAGTGGCTCCCACGGCGCGCTCGAGGCGACGTACTGGTGCCATTGCGGGCGGATGCCGGGATCGCGGTCGAAGGCCCCGAAGCGGACGCCGATCACGAGTGGGTCCTCCGGGCTCCGGCTGAACAGGGCCGACCCGCACCTCCCGCAGAACACCTTCTCGTAGCCGCCCTCGGGCGCCCACGCGCGTAGCTCGTCCTCGCCGGCCAGGACGTGGAAGGAGCCGGGGTCGGTGCGCGCGCTCGCCGAGGCGGCGGTGCCCGAGCGCCGCTGGCAGCGCGTGCAGTGGCAGTAGGAGGCAGAGAGGAGGGGCGCTGTCACCTCGAAGCGGACAGCGCCGCAACCGCAGCCACCGGTGAGCGGGAGACCGACGTCGCCCATCCGCTCGAGGCTACCGCCTACGGCTTGAGCGCGCGACCGTGCACGAAGAGCGGCAGCCGCTGCCAGCGGCGGGTGCGCGGGCTCGCGATCGCGTGCTCGGGCACCGCGGGCTCGCGCAGGCGCTCGATCACGAGGCCGGCGCTCGCCAGCGCCTCCGTGTACGCCTGTAGCGGGCGGTGAGCGCTCGTGAGCGTCAGCTCGAGCCCGTCGCGCGAGAGGCGATCGGCGTAGAACGAGCGGTCGAGATAGGAGCCGCCGATGACGAACGGGCTGTCCGCGAGCTCGCCCTCGAAGCTCCCGGCCGAGTTGAGCGGGTGGACGATGGCGAAGCAGAGCCGCCCGCCCGCCTCGAGCACCCGCGCTGCTTCCGACACGGCGCCCTCGAGGTCGTCGATGTCCTGGAGCGACATGAACGCGATCACGCAGTCGAAGGCTCCGTCGGCGAAGGGCAGCGCCGCGGCGTCGGCGAGGTGAGTCTCCGTGTCGCGAGCGGCCTCGCGCGCGGCGGCGAGCATCGTCGGCGAGGCGTCGACGCCGACCACCTCGTGGTCGAGCGCCTTCAGGTGGCGCGAGAGCCTGCCCTCGCCGCAACCGAGGTCGAGCGTGCGCCGCCCCGGAGGCGGCACGAGCTCGCAGAACACGTCGCGATGGTAGTGCCAGTAGATGTCGTGCCAGGGCGTGCGCGCCCAGGTCACGAAATCGGCGGCGGTCTCCTCCCAGGCCTCGCGCAGGTCGGCGGATGCCAGGCGCGTCCGGGTCGCCGGCCGATGGGAGGGGTGCGCCACGAGCCGACTCTACGTGGGGCGCTCGGGGCGACGAATGCCGCAGAGCTCACCTGCGGGATTCCGCACGCCTCCCGATGCCGGGAGCGGAGGGGGAGGGATTTGAACCCTCGACCCGCCGTTAAGACGGATAACGGTTTTCGAGTGCGGCGTCCGCCGTCCCGAGCCGTCCCCACCGGTGCCGCAAGGTACGGGAAAGCCTGCGTTCTAGATGGTGGCAGTCACAGCGCGTGCGGGGGCGTACCGGCATAGTGCGCGTGGTTGGTTAGCAGCCTCGTTAGCAGGCGCGGCACGACGCCGTTGCGCTTGTTGCGCTCGATGTTTGTGTCCAGAAACGACAGGTGCCACGGGACGACCAGTGGCCTACGCTGCCGACATGGCTGCCAAGCCCGTGCTTCGGCCCGACCCGTCAAGCGGGAACTTCGCGCACGAGGAGGAAGGACTTGCCGCCGACGCGGAGGGAGCGCTGGATTGTCTGGGAATCGCACGACTCAGCGCCGCGACGCTTGCGGACGCGCTGTGGCAAGTGCCCGCGCCGTCAATCGCAGTACGATGGGGCCGAATGATCGGGTTCCTGAGACTCGCCGAAACGCTGTAGTCGCGAGGACGCAACGGCGCAGGCAGGAACGATCGGCGGACTTGCTACGCCAATTTTCCATCCCTGCGTTAGCAGGACGATCACCGAGTTCTCACCTACAC
>JACCZA010000081.1 GCA_013696185.1 Actinomycetota bacterium | reverse complement strand
GCGCTGCTTCTTCGCGATCTCCCGGGCGAGGTCTGCCTTCCTGAGACGTGAGGCGCCCTTGATGCCGAGGCCCTTCGCGCGCTCGTAGAGCTCCTCGCGCGTGTTGCCGACCACGTCGACCCCGCCGAAGCTCTCGCCCTTCGCGCCGGCTCCGCCCGAGGCGGCCCGCGGGTCCGACGGCCCCTTCCGCTTCTTCGCCTGCCAGCGGTCGCCCACCTTCTCGAAGGAGTGCTTCACCGCCGCGAAGGCGGTGCGGTGCGCGCGCTCGCCCTCGCCGTAGCTCTCGACTGCCGAGTCGTGCGCCTTGATCCACGTCTCCTGCGCCTTCCTGGGCGAGCGCTTCAGCGTGTCCGGAAGCTCGTCACGTCCTGCCATCGTCCTTCCTTTCTCGAGGGCGCCGGGAGCCCTGGCGTGTTCCCGCCCGTCTCTATGCTTGAACCCGCGCGGGCGTGGCGGAACCGGCAGACGCGACGGGTTTAGGTCCCGTTGGGCGAAAGCTCGTGGAGGTTCGAATCCTCTCGTCCGCAAGAGAGCATGGGGGGAAACCTGCGGTTTCCCCCCATGACAGAGCACGCTGATCGGACGACTGACTGGCCTCCCGGGCGAGTGAATCGCCCTTCGGCCCACGACTCCTCGCGTTGTTCGGACACCGAAAGGCGAAAACACCCTTCGCCCCTGAGGGCTCCTCGGGAGGGGGGTGTGGGGGGAACCGTCAGGTTCCCCTCCACCGCTCCCCTCAGCGAACGCTGTTCGCAGGGAGCACAGCTTCGAGCTCAGCGCAGGTGTGCTTCTAGGGCGAAGGGCGACTTGCTCGCCCGGGAGCCCACCCAGTTGTTGGAATCCGTGACTTCACCGCCCGGAAGAGCGCAGCTCTTCCGGGCGAGGCGCTAGCCCACTCCGACGAGGGCGCGCGCGAAGTCGCCTGCGTCGAAGGGGCGGAGGTCGTCGATTCCCTCCCCCACTCCCACGAGCTTCACGGGCAGCCCGAGCTCGTACGCGATCGCGACCGCGATGCCGCCGCGTGCCGAGCCGTCGAGCTTCGTCAGCGCGACCCCCGTCACGCCGACCGTCTCGCCGAATTGCCGGGCTTGCGCGAGGCCGTTCTGTCCCGTTGTCGCGTCGACCACGAGGAGAACCTCGTGCGGCGCGCCCTCGAGGCGGCTCGCGATCACCCGCCGCACCTTCGCGAGCTCCTCCATCAGGTTCGTCTGCGTTTGCAGGCGTCCGGCGGTGTCCACGACGACGACGTCCCGCCCGCGCGCCCCGGCGGCGCCGATCGCATCGAACGCGACGGCCGCAGGATCGCCGCCGCGCACCGCGCCGACGAAGTCGGCGCCCGCCCGCTTGGCCCAGATCTCGAGCTGCTCCTCGGCCGCCGCCCGGAACGTGTCGGCGGCCGCGACGATCACGTCGTGCCCGTGCTCGCGCAGCTTGAGGGCGAGCTTGCCGATCGTGGTCGTCTTGCCGGTCCCGTTGACCCCGACGACGAGGATCACGCTGGGCTGCTCGGAGATCGCCAGCGTCCCGGGCTCCCCGAGCAGGGCCGTGAGCTCTTCCGCGAGGGCGCCGTTCAGATCGCTCAGATCCCCACGGGCCTCCAGTCGCCGCACCAGCTCCGCAGTCGCCCGCACTCCGACGTCCGCCTGGATCAGCGCCTCCTCCAACCGCTCCCACGCCTCGTCGTCAGCCGGGTCGAAGGCCGCGACGGCGAGCTGCTCCCCGAGTGCCCGCCGACTGCGCCCGAGCGAGTCCCTGAGCCGCGAGAGGAAGCCTGTGCGCTCGCGGTCCGACTCCCCGTCGGCGTGAGCTCCCGGCTCGCCGAGGAGCTCGCCCCAGGAGCGGCTCACGCGGGCGCGAGCGCGCGCTCGTCCGCGGCCTCGCGAGGCAGCCGGCGCGAGATGATCTGCGAGACCCCGTCGCCGCCCATCGTGACGCCGTAGAGGATATCGGCGGCCTCCATCGTCCGTTTCTGATGGGTGACGACGATGAACTGGGCCCGATCGGCGTAGCGACGCAGGAGCTCGACGAAGCGGCCGATGTTCGTGTCGTCGAGCGCGGCCTCGACCTCGTCGAGCAGGTAGAAGGGGCACGGCCGGGCCAGGAAGAGCGCGAAGAGGAAAGCGATCGCGCCGAGCGCCTTCTCCCCGCCCGAGAGGAGCGACAGCCGCGCGACCCGCTTGCCCGCCGGGCGCAGCTCGACCTCGATGCCCGGAACGGCCTCCTCGTCGGCCTCGTCCGGCTCCGAGAGCCGTAGGCGCCCCGCGCCTCCGGGAAAGAGCGTCGCCGCCACCTCCTCGAAGTGGGTCGAGACAGCCTCGAAGGTCTCCTCGAACCGCCGCTCGACCGTCTCGGCGAGCTCGCGGCTCAGGCGTCCGAGCTCCTCGAGGCTCGCCTCCAGATCGGCCCGTTGCGCCGAGAGCTCATCGAGGCGCTCGCGCTCGCGCCCGTACTCCTCCTGCGCGAGCGGGTTGACGCGGCCGAGCGCCTCGTGACGACGCTCGAGCTGCTCCGCCCGCTGGAACAGAGCGTCCCGATCGTCGCCCTGGCCCGGCTCGGCGCCCGCCGCCTCCAGCCTCCGCCGCGCCTCCGCTGCGTCGGCCTCGGCACGCGCCAGCTC
>JACCZA010000388.1 GCA_013696185.1 Actinomycetota bacterium | reverse complement strand
GGTGGGCCACACCGAGACGACGCTGTCGAGCGCCTCGCCGTCGTCGAGGAAGACCTTCACACGCACGCGCGGGGCGCCCGGCCGGATGCCGACGAGATGGTAGGCGATCGCAAAGCGCTTGGGCTTCATCTCGGGCAGTCGCTGCAGGCCCGAGCTCCCGGGGCCGGAGATCCCGCGGCCCGATGCCGTGCCGATGTAGCCCGCGACGCCGACGCCGCCCCAGCCGAGGTAGTCGACCGCGGCGAGGTCCGCGAGCATGTCGAAGCCCTCCTCGTCGCGGAGGTGGAGGCACGCCTCGAGGATCCGCGCGGGATCGACGACGAGCGTCGTCTCCCCGAAGGCCTCGATCCGGTCGATCAGGCCGGGCAGGCCGGGCACGCCTTCGTAGCTCAACTCGCGACCTCGCGGATCCTGTACGCGGGCGGCACGCCGGCCTTGATCTTCTCCTGCAGCCGGATGATTCCCTCCATCAGAGCCTCCGGCCGGGGCGGGCAGCCGGGCACGTGCATGTCCACGGCGACGACCTTGTCCACGCCCTGCAGCACGGAGTAGTTGTTGAACATCCCGCCGGAGCTGGCGCAGGCGCCCATCGCTATCACCCACTTCGGCTCGAGCATCTGGTCGTAGATCTGGCGCAGCGGCGCCGCCATCTTGTGCGCCACGCGGCCGGAGACGATCAGGAGGTCCGCCTGGCGCGGTGAGGAGCGGAACACCTCGGCGCCGAAGCGGGCGATGTCGTAGCGCGCCGAGACGATCGACATCATCTCGATCGCGCAGCAGGCGAGTCCGAAGGTGTCGGGCCAGATCGAGTTTCCCTGGGCCCAGAGCACCGCCTTCTCGAGCGTCGTCAGGCCGAGGCGCTCCTCGAGTTGCCCGATCTCCTGCTCGAAGACGCCCGGGCCCTTGCCCTTCCACAGCACGCGCTCGGAGCGCAGCCCGTAATCGGCGAGGCGCTTCGGCTCCCCGTTTTCTACCGCCACTCGAGCGCTCCCTTCCGCCAGACGTACACGTAGGCGACGAGCAGGATGAGGATGAAGAAGGCGAACTCGGCGAACCCGAACCAGCCGAGCGCGTTGAGGATGATGCCGAGCGGGTAGAGGAAGACGATCTCGATGTCGAAGACGATGAAGAGCATCGCCGTCAGATAGAAGCTGACCGTGAAGCGCTGCCGGCGCGGCGAGCCTTGCGAGACGCCCGATTCGAACGGAAGCGTGCGTGCGCGGGAGCGACGAGCCGGCCGAGTCGCGAACGCGAACGACATGAAGATCATCGAGGCGGGGATTCCGAGCGCCAGGATGCCGTAGATCAGGAAGGGCAGGTAGCTGTCGAGCACCTCTCCCCCTACCGCCCCGGAGCCTCGCGGCCTTCGCACCCTCTGCGCTTGGCGACCACCGTAGAGGCACGGTAGCACGATGGACCTGGTGCACGAGGTCGAAGCGAAACGGCTCAACCAGGCGCGGCGTGGGTGTCACAATGTCGCTCCTGCGAGGGCCGCGCCGGGGCACCGGAGGCGGGTCGGACGACGGGTGGCGAGTCGGGTCGACGCTGCTACCATCTGAGCGGAACGTCCAAGCGACCAGAAGGGACTGACACCGTGGAGATCATCGAGCGCGAGGCGACGGTGGTCACGCTGACGGAGAGCGCGGCCGCGAAGATCAAGCAGCTCATGGCCGAGGAGCCCGACGGCGAATCAAGCGTGCTGCGCGTTGCGGTGCAGGGCGGCGGTTGCTCGGGCTTCGAGTACGCGCTCGGCTTCGACAGCGGGGCCGAGGACGGCGACATCGAGTTTCAGAGCGGCGACATCACCGTCGTCGTCGATCCCAGCAGCGCCCCGTACGTCGCCGGCGCGGAGATCGACTACCTCGACGGGCTCGCGGCCTCCGGCTTCGCAGTCAACAATCCGAACGCAAGCTCCTCCTGCGGCTGCGGCTCCGGCTGCGCTCACTAAGCGCTCGGGCCGATCGGGCGAGGCGGCGCGCCGAAGACACCGCTCGGAAGGGGCC
>JACCZA010000213.1 GCA_013696185.1 Actinomycetota bacterium | reverse complement strand
CGGCTGCGCGGGCGTCGCGGGGGCGCGCCGCCGCGTTGTCGATCACGACGCGCCGCTTGCGGCGACCGATCGCGCCCTGGCGCGGGCGCACCGGGCGGTTGGGGCGGTTGGGGCCTGAGTCGTTCGCCATCAGCGCGTCCTAGTGTAGAGGCGCGCGAGCGCCGGATCGACGTGGACGGCTCGGCGGAGCGTGCGTGCGAACGCTCTGCGCGCGACCGCCCGCTCGAAGCAGGCGAGCCGCCGGCAGGTGTAGGCGCCCCGCCCCGGTCCGCGCGGGCTCGACCGCAGCTCCGAGCCGTCCGCGACGAAGCGCAGCAGCTCCTCCTGCGGTGCCTTGCGCCCGCAGCCCGTGCACGTCCTGACGGGCGGCTCGCTCCGGATCACGCAGGGGGTGCTCCTCCCCCGTCCCCGTTCGCCCCGGACGAGCGCTCGATCGGCACGTCGGAGACCACCTCGGCCGTCGCGGAGGCCGGCTCGGCGGCCGCGTCCGGGGTGAGGTCGGGGCCGGGCACGACGCCCGTCCCGCCCGGCTCGGCGATCCGGCCGACCGGCGGCAGCTGCTGCACCTCTGCCTCGCTCGCCACCTCGACCGGCGCTCCGTCGGCGGGCAGCTCGGCCTGCTTGCCCGCGAGCTCCTGGTGGGCCTGCACGCCGCAGTAGCGGGAGCCGGGGAGTGCGGCGTTCGGGCAGCGCTTCCCGTTCGAGAGGATGCCGGCGCAGCGTCCGGTGAACTCCTCGCCGTCGCCGCCGCCGTAGGCAGCCTCGGCCTCCGCGTGCGCGAACTCGCTGTCGGACTGGATGTCGACCTTCCAACCGGTCAGCCGCGCGGCGAGCCGTGCGTTCAGGCCCTCCTTGCCGATCGCGAGCGCCAGCTGGTCGTCGGGGACGATCACCGTGGCCTCCTTGGTCTCGTCGTCCACGAAGACCTCGCGCACGCGCGCCGGCGAGAGCGCCTTCGCGATGAAGCGGGCGGGCTCGCGGTTCCACGGGATGATGTCGATCTTCTCGCCCCTGAGCTCCGAGACGACCATGCGCACGCGCGAGCCACGGGGTCCGACGCAGGCGCCGACCGGATCCACCCCCTGCGCGTGCGACTCGACGGCGATCTTCGAGCGGTAGCCGGGCTCGCGTGCGACGCCGCGGATCTCGACGAGGCCGTCGGCGATCTCCGGCACCTCGAGCTCGAACAGCGTCTTGATCAGCTCGGAGTCGCGCCGGGAGAGGATCACCTGCGGCCCCTTCGTGCCCGAGCGGACCTCGGTGATGACCGCCTTGATGCGGCTCCCCTGCTCGTAGCGCTCGCCGTCCACCTGCTCCGAGCGGGGCAGCAGGGCCTCCACCTTGCCGAGATCGACGAGCACGTTGTTGCGGTCGCCCGCCTGCTGGACGATGCCCGTGACGACCTCGGTCACCCGGTCGATGTACTCGTCGTACATCATCGCCCGCTCCGCCTCGCGAATGCGCTGGAGGATGACCTGCTTCGCCGTCTGGGCGGCGATGCGACCGAAGTCGTGCGGCGTGGCGTCCTCGCGCTGGACGAGCTCGTCCGGGACGTCCGACCAGTCGAGATCGAGGTCGATGTCGTTCACGAGCGTGTGCGAGCGCTCGCCGTTCTCCTCCTCGAGGCGCTCGAGCTCGTCGATCGCGCGCTCGCGCGCCTCGTCCAGCAGGCGCTCCTCGATGTCGGCGGGCAGCTCGATCGCGAAGACGCGGAAGTCGCCGCCCTCGTCGAGGACGACCGTCGCGTGGCGGGCCGCGCCCGGGGTCTTCTTGTACGCAGCGAGCAGGGCGTCCTCGAGGGCGCGCACGAGCGTGCCGCTCTCGATCCCCTTGTCGCGCTCGATCTCCTTGACGGCGTCGATGATCTCTTGGCTCATCTCAGTCTCCTACCCCTCGTCGATCAGGTTGCCGCGGACGATCGCGCCGTACGGGATCTCCACCGAGCTCGCGTCCACCCGGATCGTGACGTCCGCCTCGCTCGCAGCGACGACCTCGCCGCGGAAGCGCTTGCGCCCCTCGATCGCGCCGGCTGTCCGGATCGCGACCCTGCGCCCGACGGCGCCGGCGAAGTGTGCCGGCTTGCGCAGCGGGCGCTCGAGACCGGGCGACGACACGTCGATCGCATAGCGCGAGCGGTAGCCGTCGAGCAGGCGCGTGACCCGCTCGCAGAGCGCGTGGTCGACCCCCTGCGGGTGGTCGACGTAGACGCAGAAGCGCTCGGGGCCGAGCAGCTCGACGGCGAGCACCTCGACCTGGGGCAGGCCGTGCTCCACCGTCCGTGCGACCTCTCGCTCCAGCGCTCGCTCCTTCGTGTAGACGTCAGCCATCGGCCCTCCTTCACAAAAAACGGGCGCCTCTCGCGCCCATTTCCCGACCAGCTTCGGTGAAATGCGGTGTCGCCAATATAGCAATCGGCACCCGTCCGACCGGGCGGCGCGCCGGTTTCGGCCGGCGGTGTCGGCTCCTACTCGAGCAGGATCGTGACGGGACCGTCGTTCGTGAGGGCGACCTCCATGCGAGCGCCGAAGACTCCCGTCTGCACCGGCACGCCGAGGCCCGCGAGCGCGGCGCAGAAGCGCCCGTAGAGCTCCTCTGCCCGCTCGGGGCGAGCGGCCTCGGTGAAGCTCGGTCGGTTACCCCGAGCCGTGTCTGCGACGAGCGTGAACTGGCTGACGACGAGCGCCTCGGCGCCCGTGTCGAGCAGGCTGCGGGAGAAGCGATCCGCCTCGTCGGCGAAGATGCGCAGGCGCGCCGCCTTCCCCGCGAGCCGCTCGGCCTCGGCCTCGTCGTCCGTTCGCGCGATCCCGAGCAGGACGCAGAGCCCCGGGCCGATCTGGGCCACCAGCGCGCCCTCGACGCGCACGCTCGCCTCGCTCACACGCTGGAGGAGCGCCCGCACTCGGAACTCCTTTCAGAATGACGCGTCGCCGGCGGCTCAAGGCTTCGTTCCGAAACGGGTTCTTCAGTCGAGGTCGCGGATCCGCCCTGCGTAGTGCTCGCTCGCCGGTCGGAGGGAGCTCGCGAGCTTGTAGTGGCCGTTCGCCTCGGTCGTCTTGCCCTGCCGCTCGAGCGAGCGACCGAGTGCGTAGTGGGCGTAGTCGTCGGTCGGCGACAGCTCGAGCACGGCGCGGAACTCCGCCTCCGCCTCCGCCCAGCGACGGATCCGGAAGTAGGCGATCCCGAGCGCCTCGTGGATCGAGGCCTTCGCCGGCTCGAGCCGCTTCGCCCGCTCGAGCGCCACCGTCGCCTGCGCCGCCAGGCCTTCGCGGAGCCGCCGCCGCCCCTGCTGGAACAGCTCGTAGGCCTCGCTCATCCGTCGAGCCCGAGGGAGCGCACGGAGAGGAGCCCGCGCAGCCTCCGCCCCGGGCCGAGCCGCGAGCCGAGGCGGCCGCGGAGCGTCTGCAGCTCGCCCCGCGCGCGCCGGGCCGCCTCGTCGGCGAAGATGCGCAGGCGCGCCGCCTTCCCCGCGAGCCGCTCGGCCTCGGCCTCGTCGTCCGTTCGCGCGATCCCGAGCAGGACGCA
>JACCZA010000026.1 GCA_013696185.1 Actinomycetota bacterium | reverse complement strand
CTGCGCGGGAGCCGCGCGCCCACCCGTCCCCGAACGGGTGGGCGCCGCAGCATTTGCCCCCTCTCCCCTCTCTTGTTGTAGTCCCTTCCGGCGGAAGCGCCATCCCTCGTTCGAGGCACCGCGCAGTCGTCGAGCACGATCACTCGAACGAGTGATCCTCCGAAACTAGTAGGGGCCTAGGCCTAGGTCGGCGTCACGCGGTAGGCGTCGAACACGGCGTCCACGTTGCGGAGCGCCGCCAGCAGCGCGCGCAGCTCGCGCACGTCGCCCACCTCCGCCGTGTACCAGTTCTTCGCGAGCTGATCCTCGACCACGCCGCCGTAGGAGACGATGTTGGCGCCGTGCTCGGCGAAGGTGCGCGCGACCTCCTCCAGCAGGCGCGGACGATCCCAGGCGTCGACAGCGATCTGCACGCGGAAGCTCTGCGAGGCGCCGCCGTCCCACTCGACGCCGGTGAACCGTTCCGGGTTCCGCATCAGCGTCTTCACGTTGGGGCAGTCGCCGCGATGGATCGTGATGCCCTTGCCGAGCGAGATGTACCCCACGATCTCGTCGCCCGGTACCGGCGTGCAGCACTTCGCGAGGCGGACGAGGACGTCCTCGACGCCCCGCACGTTGATGCCGTAGCTGACGCTACCCGCCGCGTCGCGTGCCTTCGGCGCCTTGAGCGGGATCGTCTCCTCCTCGGCGACCGCATCCGTCTTCAGGCGCTCGAGCACCTTGTTCACGATCTGGGAGGCGCCGAGCTTGCCCGAGCCGAGCGCGAGGTAGAAGTCCTCGGCCTTCTTGAAGCCGCTTTCCCGGATCACCTGGGCGAGCACCGCCGAGCCGGCGAGCTTGCGCGGCGGCAGGCTCTGCGCCTTCAGCGCGGCCTCGAGGCTCTCGCGGCCCTTCTGCTCGGTGTCCTCTCGCGTCTCGCGCGAGAACCACTGGCGGATCTTGTTCCGCGCGCGGGAGGACGCCGCGAGCGACAGCCAGTCGCGCGAAGGGCCCCGCTCGGCCTTCGAGGTCAGGATCTCGACGAAGTCGCCGTTCTGCAGGCGGTAGTGCAGCGGCACGATCCGGCTGTTCACCTTCGCGCCGACGGTGCGGTGCCCGACGTCCGTGTGCACCGCGTAGGCGAAGTCGATCGGCGTCGCGCCCGCCGGCAGCGTCTTGACCGAGCCCTTCGGCGTGAAGACGTAGACCTCGTCGCCGAACAGGTCGGTGCGGAAGGTGCGCATGAACTCGCCGGGATCGGCCTCGTCCTGCTGCGTGTCCATCAGCTGCCGCACCCAGGTCACCCACTCCTCGTCGGGCACCTTGCGCCCGCCCTTGTACAGCCAGTGCGCCGCGACGCCGAGCTCGGCGGTCTCGTGCATCTCCCGCGTGCGCACCTGGATCTCGAGCGGGCGTCCCTCGGGACCGATCACCGTCGTGTGCAGCGAGCGGTAGCGGTTCAGCTTCGGCATCGCGACGAAGTCCTTGAAGCGGCCGTGCATCGGCTTCCACAGCGCGTGGATCAGCCCGAGCGCGCCGTAGCAGTCTCTCGTCCCCTCGTCGCCGGCGCGCTCGACGATGACCCGCATCGCGGTCAGGTCGTAGATCTCGTTGAACTCGCGGCCCTTCTTGGCCATCTTGTCGTAGATCGAGTAGAAGTGCTTCGGGCGCCCCGAGATCTCGGCGGGGATGTCGACCTTCTCCAGCTCCGCCTGCAGCACGAGCCCCGCCTGGCGCACGTGCTCCTCGCGATCGCCGCGACGCTCGTTCACCATCGCCTTGATCTCCGCGTATTTGCGCGGATGGAGCGTCTCGAAGGAGAGATCCTCGAGCTCCCACTTGAGCGCGTGGATCCCGAGCCGGTGCGCGAGCGGCGCGTACACCTCGAGCGTCTCCTTGGCCTTGTTGATCTGCCGCTGCTTGTCCTGGTACTCGATCGTGCGCATGTTGTGCAGCCGGTCGGCGAGCTTGATCAGGATCACGCGGACGTCCTCCGCCATCGCCACGATCATCTTGCGGTAGTTCTCCGCCTCTGCCTGCTCGCGGCTCTGGAAGCTGATTCCCGTCAGCTTCGTCACCCCTTCGACGAGCTTCGCGACCTCGGGCCCGAACTGCTCGCGGAGCTCGGCCGCCGTGACTTGCGTGTCCTCGACCACGTCGTGCAGGAGCGCGGCGGCGATCGTCTGCTCGTCCAGCTGCAGCTCTGCGCAGATTCGCGCGACCCCCCACGGGTGGTGGATGAACTCCTGCCCCGAGCGCCGGCGCTGGCCCGCGTGCGCCGTGGCGGCGAAGCGAAACGCACGCGTGACGAGGTCTCGATCGACCGCCGGGTTGTAGCTCGCCACGTCGGCGAGGAGCGCGTCGACCAGCTCCTGGTGGGTGTCTGAGCCCTCGAGGACAGCCATACCGAAAGTGTACTCCCGGGCCTTTTCGTCACCCTCGGCGCCGGCCGCCGCACGAGGCAGGGAGCGCCTCGACGAGCGCGAACAACGGCGTCGTGCGGCGGCTTCGACGACGACGGCGCAGACAGGCGGCCGATCTGGCCCGCCTCCTGGTGACGCTCGACGAGGCTGCGGGGCACGGTCGTCCGGCGCATGCCCGACGGAGCGCGGCGCTGCACCTCGGCCGCGGTCGCTGAGGGGCTGCAGCTAGGCCGCGCGCGCGAGGGGCGGGCGAGCGAGGAGCGCCCGGAACGTCTCCGACTCGAGCAGGTGCCGCTTGCGGGCACCGTCCGACAGCGCGAGCTCGGTGAAGATGGCGCGCGCCTCGGGCGTCCACGCCTGCGCGCCGGCCCGCCAGAGGCCGACCAGCCACTGCCGCAGGTCGGCGAAGCCGTCGTCCCCCTCGAAGATCCGGCGCACCTGCAGCTGTGGTGTGACCGCGCCGTTCCAGTGGTTCTCCTGCAGGCGGAAGGCGACGTCGTAGCTGCCCTGGCGCCGGAGACGGTCGAGCTGCTGGCCGAGGCCGAAGGCGATCGCGCCGCCCGCGTCACGGCCGTCGCGGCTGACCCTGAAGCGCAGGTGCTTGCCCTCCCCCACGCTCGTCAGCTCGCGCAGCTCACAGCCGGGCGCGAGCAGCGTCACCTCGGGGTTGCCGAGCCCGAACGGTGCGAGCCGGGCCAGCTCGGCGCAGAGGTCGAGGCTGAGCCGGGTGTCGGGTAGGAGGACTGCGTCGATCGGCGTCTCCGGCCGGAGCTCGTCGTCACCGAGCACGGTCTCGGCGTGGGCGGCGAACGCCGCCCTGAAGGCGTCGACCCGGTCCGGCTGGATCGAGAGTCCCGCGGCGGCGCGGTGACCGCCGAAGCGCTCGAGCTCCGCCGAGCAGGCCGCGAGCGCCGCGTGCAGGTCGAAGCTCGGGACGGAGCGCCCCGAGCCCTTCCAGCTGCCCTCGGTGCCCGCGATCAGGACGACCGGCCTCGCGTACCGCTCCACGAGGCGCGAGGCGACGATGCCGATCACGCCCTCGTGCCAGCCGTCGCTGGCGAGCACGTAGCCGCGCGCGCGCCGCTCCTCCTCGGGCCAGCCGGCGACGGTGGCGACGGCCTCGCGGACGATGCGCTCCTCGACGACCTGACGCTCGCGATTCAGCTCCTCGAGGCGTCGCGCGAGGTGCTCGGCCCTCTCACGATCCTCGGTCAGGAGCAGCTCGAGCGCGATGCCGGGGTGGCCGAGCCGGCCTGCCGCGTTGATCCGGGGAGCAAGGCGGAAGCCGACCGCGCCGGAGTCGACGGTGGCCGGATCCACGCCGGCAGAGCGCATGAGCGCCTGGAGCCCCGGCTTCTGCGTGCGGGCGAGGGCGCGCAGACCGGCGGTCGCGAGCGAGCGGTTCTCGTCGAGGAGCGGCACGACGTCGGCGATCGTCGCGAGGGCGACGAGGTCGAGGTGGCGCCGAACGCCCTCGGCGTCGAGCCCGAGGAGCGCCTGGGCGAGCTTGAGCACGACCCCGGTGCCGCAGAGCTCCGGGAAGGGATAGCGCGAGGGTCGCGTCGCGACGACCGGGCAGTCGGGAAGCGTCTCTCCCGGCCTGTGGTGGTCGGTGACGACGACCTCGAGACCGAGCCGCCGGGCCGTGGCGACCTCCTCGACGGCGGTGATGCCGCAGTCGACGGTGAGGACGAGCGCGCAGCCTTCCTCGGCGAGCCGCTCGAGCGTGCGCGCGTGCAGGCCGTAGCCCTCGTCGAAGCGGCTCGGCAGGTGCCAGTCGACGTCCGCGCCCAACTCGCGCAGCGTGAGGACGGCGAGCGCGGTGGCGCAGATGCCGTCGGCGTCGTAGTCGCCGTGCACGCAGATGCGCTTGCCGGCGGCCACGGCGTGGCGGATCGCGGCGCACGCGTCGGCCATGTCGCCGAGCAGGAGCGGGTCGTGCGGCGGGCGCTCGGGCTCGAGGAAGGCCCGGGCGGCCTCCGGCTCCGCATAGCCGCGCCGGACGAGCACGCTGGCCGTGACGTCGCTGACGTCGAGCTCGCGGGCGAGAGCGCTTGCCGTCTCGGGCGGGCAGGGGCGGATCGTCCACGTCCCCTGCTGCATCGTGGAGACACGTTAGGAGCCGCGTCGGACGGCGCAGCTCGGGGCAAGATCGACGCGAAGACGGCGCCCTTCCGTGACGGACACGGCACGAAGTCGACGCTAGGCTGAAGGTAGGGGTGGGGGCTTTCCTCCCAGGTACTCTGGGAGGCTCCGGCGGCCCCCCGGGCCGCTCAGTAGCGATCCGGCAGCTGGACGAAGAACGAGAGCACGACGAGCGCCGTGAGCACGGCCAGCGCGCCCGCCACGATCCTGAGGGGATGCCGTTGCCGCCGGAGCGAGTCGAGCGCGACCCGCGCCCAGAGGACGACGATGCCGAGCGTCGCCGCCGCCGAGACGACGATCACCGGAGCGAGCACTGCCGCGCGCTCGAGCGGCATCTCGAAGAGCCACGCACACCCGAGGACGAGGCCGGTGCAGACGAGCGCGGACGCGACGAGGCGCGATGCAGTCACGAGGCCCAGAGTAGCCCGCGAGCTATCCTCGTCCCATGCCCGAGACGCACGATCGGCCGATCGCCGCCTAGCCCCGTGCCGGACACGAACTACCGCTCCGGCGAGGACTACGTGGTCGAGTTCCTCGGCTATCGCTTCGCCTTCAGCGCCTTCGACTTCGAGCAGCGCGTCACCGCGGCCACGGTGAAGCTGGGCCTGCTCGACCGCAACGAGCTCGACCCCGACGAGACCGCCGACCTCGTCGAGCTCGCCGCGGACGGCCGCATCACCGACGCCCGCAGCGGTTTCGGCCGCTACCTCGTCCGCCACTGGGAGCGGCTGTCGCTCGTCGGCGGGGAGTCGCTCGTCTACTGGCTGCGCAAGCTCGTCTTCCGAGGCGCCTGGCTGGACCATCGCGTCAAGGAGGGCCTGCTCGAGATCGCCTGGGACGACGAGGCCGCCGACTTCGCCTACCGTGACCCCCGCGGGGGCCGCGCCCTGCTCGAGCTGGCCCCGGTGCCGTCCTGGCACGAGCTCCAGTTCCGGCCCTGAGCCTCGCCCCGTCCATCCGCCGCCCCGCCCTCGCCGCGGCGGCCGGGCTCGCCTTCCTCGCCCTGCTCCTCGCCGTCGACCACTCGGCCGGGCCACACGGGCAGCTGCTTCTCGGCGCACTCGCCTGGCTCGCGCTCCTCGGCGCGGCACGCCCGCTCTCGCCGGAGCGGCGCGCGCAGGTCGCGGTCGTCGTCGTCTCGGCCACCTGCGCCGAGCTGACGGGCTCGATCCTCTGGGGCGTCTACACCTACCGACTCGACAACCTGCCGTCCTTCGTCCCCCCGGCCCACGGTCTCGTGTACCTCACGGGCCTCGCCCTCAGCCGGGCGCTCGCGCCGCACGCGCGCCTCCTCCTCGGCACCGCCTTCCTGGGCGCGCTCGGGTGGGGCCTCGCCGGGCTCACGCTGCTGCCGCGCCGCGACGTCGGCGGAGCGCTCGGGGCGATCCTCCTCGGCGCCTTCCTGCTCCGGGCCCGCGCCCCGGCCGTGTACGCGGGCGTCTTCCTCGTGGTCGCGGCGCTCGAGCTCTACGGCACGGCGCTCGGCACGTGGACCTGGGCGCCGACGATTCCCGGGACGGGCGTCCCGAACGGCAATCCGCCGAGCGGCGTGGCGAGCGGCTACGTCTGGTTCGACGTCGTCGCGCTCGCTCTCGCACCCCGCCTCCTCTGGCTCTGCCGGATGCCCCGGGCGATGCCCGGCTAGCCTCGCGGCAGCGAGAAGCCGAAGGGGCGCGGCCCGCGCGCCGCATCGTCGAGCGTGATCCGCCTGATCGACCCGACCGGGATGATCACCTCGTCGGGCGGCACGGGCTCCGCGCCCTTCGCGCGCGGCCACGGCCGCTCCGCGTCCTCGGGATACGGGCAGACCGTGATGAAGCCGAAGCCCGGCTCGGGCGAGATCGAGTGCAGCGTCAGCAGCGAGCCGTCCACGAGCTCCAGCTCGACCGCCGCCTGCTCGTGCCCGCGCCGACCCGCGAACTCCTCGATCTTCCGGTGCAGCCGCCCGACGAAGTCCTCCTGCGGCCCCGCAGCCATGCCGGGAATCCAGAGCCCCGAGCTCAGAACAGGCTCTCGTTCGGGTCCGGGCCCAGGCCGAGGTGCTCGCGCCCGAGCCGCGTCACGATGCGACCTCGCGGCGTCCGCTGGATGAACCCGAGCACGAGCAGGTACGGCTCGTAGACGTCCTCGATCGTGTCGGGGGCCTCGCCGAGCGCCACCGCGAGCGTGGAGAGACCGACCGGTCCGCCGTCGAACTTCTCCACGATCGTGCGCAGGAGCTCCCGATCCGAGCGCTCGAGGCCCTGCCCGTCGACCTCCAGGAGGTCGAGCGCCTCGCGGGCGATGGCAGCGGTGATCGCGCCCGCGTGCCTGACCTCCGCGACGTCGCGGACTCGGCGCAGGATGCGGTTCGCGATCCGGGGAGTGCCGCGCGAGCGGCGGGCGATCTCCTCCGCCGCCTCGTCCTCGGTCTCCACCTGGAGGATGCGGGCCGAGCGGCGCACGATCACGGAGAGCTCGG
>JACCZA010000344.1 GCA_013696185.1 Actinomycetota bacterium | reverse complement strand
CGCGGGAGGTGCCGCGAGGCAAGGACGCAGGGAGCGTCGATATGAGGACATATCGGCGCGACCGAGGACGCAGCATCGTGGTGCCTCACGCCTTCCAGGCGCCCCGAGCCATTTTGCGGACAGGCCCTTAGCCCGCCGGAACCTTCGGTGCGCCGCCCCACCCGCCCGCCCGACCCACCGCTCGCGGACGGCGTCGTGACACTGCGGCCGTGGCACGAGCGCGACGTGCCCGCCCTCGTCGCGTGCGCGAACGATCCGGAGCTGGCGCGCTGGCTCGACACCCTGCCGCAGCCCTACACCGAGCAGGACGCGCGCGACTACGTCGCCCACGGCGTGCGCGGCTGGAGCGGCGAGGCTCCCGAGACCACGTTCGCCGTGGTCGACGCCGCGACGGACGAGCCGCTCGCCTCCTGCGGGATCCGCTGGCAGGAGGCTGAGCAGGGCGTGGCCGAGATCGGCTACTGGACGAGGCGAGAAGCCCGCGGTCGCGGCGTGGCGACCCGAGCCGTGCGCCTGCTCGCCGGCTGGGTGCTCGGCGAGCTCGCCTACGAGCGGCTCCAGCTCCGGGCCGACACGGGAAACGTGGCCTCCCAGCGGGTCGCCGAGCGGGCAGGCTTTACGCGCGAGGGAGTGATCCGCTCGGCCCGCACGCACTCCCGCGACGGGAGGCGCATCGACTTCGCGCTCTACTCGCTGCTCCGGCAGGAGCTCTGACGCGGCGGGTCGACGGGGCACGAGCAGCGCTCGTCCGGGCGGGCATCCGGCCGGGGCGATGCGAAGTCGTCACCCTCTCGGCGCTCGGATTCCTCGGGCGTCTGCTACCGGGGTCTGACCCCGGTAGGCGAAGTCGTCACACTCTCGGCGCTCGGATTCCTCGGGCGTCTGATAGCGGGGTCTGACCCCGGTTCGAGGGCGCCCGGCACGAGTCTCCGCCCCGTCCCAGCGCGAAGGTTGAGGCGTGGGGCAGCGCGCCTCTACGCTTGCGGGGCCAGGCTCGATGTCCGAGACGGTCCCCCACCCGCGGCTGCCCGCCCCCCGAGACTCACGCTCGGAGGAGGAGGCGCTCGCGGCCTCGCAGCGCTTCCTCGCCAGCATGCGCGGGCGCCGGACCGTGCGCGACTTCTCCGGCGAGCCGGTCGACCCGCGGCTGATCGAGAACGCGGTGCTGACCGCGGCCACGGCGCCGTCGGGAGCGAACATCCAGCCGTGGCGCTTCGTCGTCGTCTCGGACCCCGAGCTCAAGCGGCGGATCCGGCAGGGCGCGGAGGAGGAGGAGCGGGCGTTCTACGGCGCCCGCGCCCCCGAGGAGTGGCTGCGGGCGCTCGCGCACCTCGAGACCGACGAGCACAAGCCGCACCTCGAGGAGGCGCCGTACCTGATCGTCGTGATGGAGGTGCACAGGGGGCCGAGCAGCCCGAAGCCCTACTACGCGAAGGAGTCGGTCGGGATCGCGGTCGGGCTCCTCCTCGCCTCCCTCCACGAAGCCGGCCTGGTCGCGCTCACCCACACCCCGAGCCCGATGCGCTTCCTGAACGCCATCCTCGGCCGGCCTGCCGAGGAGAAGCCCTACGTCGTCATCCCGGTGGGCAAGCCGAAAGCCGGTGCGACGGTGCCCGCGCTCACGAAGAAGTCGAGGGACGAGGTGCTCGTGTGGCTCGACGGGAGCGGCGAGAGCTCCGCCGGCCCGATCGATCGTCGAACGTGAGCGCGGCGCGTGACGTCCCGCCCGCCGAGCGCACCGTTCCGGCGCTGCTCGAGCGCGCCGCCGTCCTGCACGGCGACCGGCCGCTCCTTGCCTTCGGCTTCCGGCGCTGGAGCTGCACGGAGAGCCGCGACGCGGTCGCCCGCCTCGCCGGCGCGCTCGCAGTCGCCGGCGTCTCGCCCGGGGATCGCGTCGCGCTCCTCTCCTCGAACCGCCCCGAGCTCCTGCTCACGTGGCTCGCCTGCGGCTGGCTCGGCGCGATCGGCGTGCCGCTCAACACGGCGCTCCGCGGCGCGCAGCTCGAGCACGCGCTCGCGAGCGCGAGGCCGCGCCTCCTCGTGGTCGAGGACGAGCTCGTGTCGGTGCTCGACGGCATCGAGCCGGTGACCACGGAGCTCACGCAGCTCTGGGTGGTCGGCGGCGGCCCCCGGGCACGCGGCTGGCGTGGCCTGACGGCGGAGCCGTTCCCCGCCGAGAGCCGGAGCGAAGCCGGGCCGCACGCCGTCCACCCCGGCGACACGCTCTCGATCCTCTTCACGTCGGGGACGACGGGCGTCTCGAAGGGGGTCTGCTGCCCGCACGCGCAGCTCTACTGGTGGGGAGTGCTCACCGCCGAGCAGCTCGGCGTGACCGCGGACGACGTGCTCTACACGGTCCTGCCGCTCTTCCACACGAACGCGCTGAACACGGTCTTCCAGGCGCTTCTCACCGGCGCGGAGCTGCGGCTCGGCACGCGGTTCTCGGCGTCGCGGTTCTGGGCGGAGGCTGCCGGGGCGAAGGCGACGGTGACCTACCTGCTCGGGGCGATGGTGCAGATCCTGCGCCGCACCCCGCCCTCGCCGGGGGACACCGCGCACCGCGTGCGGGTGGCGCTCGCCCCCGCGACGCCCGCCGAGGCGATCGAGGACTTCCGCGCGCGCTTCGGGGTGGAGCTCGTGGACGGGTACGGCTCGACCGAGACGAACTTCGTCCTCGGCGCCAGCCCGCGCGAACGCCGGGCGGGGACGATGGGACGCGTCCTCGAGGGCTTCGAGGCCCGGGTCGTCGACGAGGGGGACCGGGAGGTGGCGGCCGGCGTGCCCGGCGAGCTCGTGCTCCGCCACTCCGAGCCCTTTAGCTTCGCCACCGGCTACTTCGGTCTGCCCGAGGCGACGGTGGCGGCCTGGCGCAACCTCTGGTTCCACACCGGCGACCGCGTCGCCCGCGACGAGGACGGGTACCTGCGCTTCGTCGACCGGCTGGGGGACGCGATCCGCCGCCGCGGCGAGAACATCTCCTCGCTCGAGGTCGAGCAGGCGCTCGAGACCCACCCCGACGTCGAGAGCGCCGCCGTCGTCGGTGTCCCCTCCGACCTCGCCGAGGACGACGTGCTCGCCTTCGTCGTCCCGCGCGCGGGCGCGACGCTCGAGCCGGAGGAGCTCGTCCGCCACCTCGAGCCGCGGCTCGCCGCCTTCGCGATCCCCCGCTACGTCGAGCTCGTCCGCGGGCTGCCGCTGACCGAGAGCGGCAAGGTGCGGAAAGCGCCGCTGCGGGAGCGGGGCGTCGGGGCGACCACCTGGGACCGCGAGGCCGCCGGGACGGGCAGCTGATGGAAGAGGTCTGGATCGTCGGTGCGGCGGAGACTCCCTACACGCGCCATCCGCCCCAGGAGATGACGACCGGAGCGCTGCTCGCGGACGGGGCGACGAGGGCGCTCGCCCACGCCGGCCTCGAGCCGGGAGAGATCGACGGCCTCGCCGTCGCGTCCTTCACGCTCGCGCCCGACCATGCGATCGACCTCGCGTGGAGGCTCGGCCTCCGCCTGCGCTGGCTGATGGACGACCCGAACGGCGGCGCCTCGGGGCTGAACATGATCGCCCACGCCCGCCGCGCGATCCAGGCCGGAGACGCCTCGAGCGTGCTCGTGCTCGCCGGCGACCTGTTCCGCGGCGACGAGCTCGAGCGCCTGCTCCGCGGCTTCAACTCGGCACTTCGCGAGCGCGATCCCTCGACGACGCCCAACGAGCTCTTCGCCCTCGTCACCCGGCGCCACATGGAGACGACGGGCCTGACCGCCGGGGACTACGCGCAGGTGCCGCTCGCCCAGCGTGCCTGGGCCGCGGGCAACCCGGGCGCCGTCTACCGCGATCCGCTCTCGCTCGCCGACTATCTCGCGGCACCGGTCGTCGCCGAGCCGCTTCGCCGCTACGACTGCGTCCCCGTCGTCGCGGGCGCCGACGCGGTCGTGCTGTCCGGGACGAAGGCGAGGCGCGGTGTCCGCCTGCGCGCGCTGCGGTCGATCTTCAACCACGACGGCCAGACCGGTGGGGGGCTCGAGACGGGCCTCGCGGCCGAGGCCGCGTCGCTCTACGGCGAGGCCGGGATCGAGCCGGGCGACGTCGACGTCGTGAGCGTCTACGACGACTACCCGGTGATGGCGGTGATCCAGCTCGCAGAGCTCGGCCTCGTGCCGGACGGCGACCTGCACCGGCTGCTGCACGAGCGGCTCGCCACCCGCGCGCTGCCGGTCAACACCTCCGGCGGACAGCTCTCGGCGGGCCAGGCGGGCGCGGCGGGGGGTCTCCACGGCGTGGTCGAGGTCGTGCGCCAGCTGCGCGGCGAGGCACGCGGACGTCAGGTCGAGGCCGCGCGGATCGGGCTCGTGAGCGGGTACGGGATGGTGGTGGACCGCTACGGCGCGTGCGCTGCCGCGGCGGTGCTCGAGGCGACGCGACCAGCGCCGCTGCCATGATCCGCCCGGTGCAAGCGAGACCAGGAGACGCGTTGCCGGCGGGCCCGGCCGTCGCCGCCCCACCCGCCGAGGCTCACCGCGACGCCCGGCGCGCGCTCCTCGAGCACCTGATCGACCACGCGGCGCTCTTTCCGCC